>CATMIM010000155.1 GCA_950068635.1 uncultured Candidatus Poseidoniales archaeon | reverse complement strand
AGGGTCGTAACCCGTGTACGGATCGACTGTCACTCCGAGAGCCGGCAGGAATTCGTTGAAGGTGATCGACTGCAGGATTCCCGCCACCACCTTGCGCGCCCGCTGGTAGATCTGCTCATCCGTCCAGTCAGGGTGCACTGCCGCGATCTCACCAGCCAGCCGGTTATGCTCACGGAGGAATAACGTGTGGTATGAGAGCAGCGCGATGTGCTCGTTGGCGCGAACGTCGCCCGTGACGAACTTCTTGTCACCGCTGAAGCCGGCGAAGGACATCCCGGGCGCGGTCGCATCGTCTGGTTCGGCGAGTGGCAGCAGGTCACCTTCAGTCCAGTTGGAGACCTTGAGTCGCCCTCCTTCGAACGTGCGCAGCCAGTCAGCCCTCCCTTGTGATGAGCCGTAGGTCACTCCAGCATCGATCCAGGTGGTGATGTTGTTGGGGTGCTCACGCGGGTTGCCCTCGGACGTCCCCGTCCCCTCGAGATACACCGAGCGGAAGAACATCATTTCAGCCCACTCGACGCCATTCGGGTTCATGATCGGGTCATCGATGGGCACAGAGATGTGCGCCTGTTCGACCGCTTCCGTGGTCCTGCCATTGGAGGTGGTGGTGAAATCGATGTCGTGCGTGATGAACTGTCCCCACAGCCAGTTGTAGTCGGACAGCCCGGTCTCATCGGCCGGCCCGCTCCCAGGCGTCGCGCACACCGCGTTGCTGATCTCACGCGGTCCCGGCCTGTTCGGCCCCGAGAGGCTCGAGATGTTGTCCCCGTGCGCTGCTGGAACCGCTCGTCCGAGGATGCTTCCGGTGGAGCCCCATTCCAGATGGGTCGGATTCACTCCTTCGCCGTTCGCCGCCCTCCATGACATCGGCACCGGTTCGTCATCGACCGCGTACGATGTGTCGTAGGCGGTAGCGTGTGCAGAAATACCACCAGCTTCCAGCAGCAGCGTACCGCTCGCCTGTGTGAGCATCAGACAGACGGCCAGCAGCGCTGACACGTTCAACGGCCGGAAGACTACTCTGGAGTTCACGCTCTCCCGACTCGGCGAGCATGAATAAATGGTATCCTGCACCGACGCGACCTGTTCCAGACTCCATTTCAGGGAAGCAGGAATCGTCGCATTAAGATGGGTCGAGGTGCACTGAACATCATGGTGAGCATGAAATTGGATTGGCAGAGGCAGCAGGAGAGTGCTTCAGCGTATCATTATCAAGAGACAGCCATTCGGCCGGGAGGCCGGAGGGGGGATGCGCAGTGTCTTTGAAACTCGGACCGGCCGGAGTGCCACTCTCGTGCAAGGGGCGAACCATCGTCGAAGGGATGGATGACATCACCGCTCTCGGGCTGGACACGATGGAGATCCAGACGGTCCGGACCGTCCAGCCACAGCACTTCGACCAGTACTGGCAGGCGGGCATCCTGTCGTGGAAGACCGAGTTCGAGATGAATCTCCACGGGCCGTATTACGCTGAGATCCTCGGTAATCGCAGGGAGCGCAATCGCACACTCTCCAAGATGGAGGCGGCGATCCAGGCTGCCAAGGTGATCAACGCCCGACACATCACCTTCCACGTAGGCCCGTACGGTTCCACCTCGCCGGGTTCAGCGGCCAACGAACAGGTGGCCAACGTGTTCTCCGGAGTGGTCGACAGGGTGCGGGAGTTGTGGGGTGACGAGACCAAGGATGAAGAGCACATCGCCTTCCCGTGGCTGATCGAAAATAATCCGGCACTGGTCGGCATCGAGACGAGCGGTCGCCAGGAACTGTGGGGCACGCTCGACGAGGTGCTTGAGGTGTGCAATCACGTCGACGGCACCGTCCCTGTCCTGAACATGGGACACCTCCACGCACGCGGGCATGGGAGGCTCAGGACGAGTGAGGACTTTGCTGAACTGTTCGACGAGGTGCGCGAGAGGCTGGGTGGCAAGACCTTCTTCTGTCATTTCTCAGGCGTGGAGCATCGGATGGGCAATGCGCTGCACTACACGCAGATCAAGAAGTCCGATCTGAAGTTCGAGCCGCTCGCCGAGTTCCTCGCTGAGGAGGGCGACTGGCTCGATGTGACCATCATCTCAGACTCTCCTCTGCTCGAGCACGACGCCATGTTCATGCTCCAGCAGTACGACCGGGCCAAGCACCGGTTGTTGGAGAAGAAGGCGCGCGATGAGCGTAACATCGATCTGGCACTGAAGGCGGGGCTTGACCCTGCGGAGTTGGCGGCGCGCACGAAGGCCGAGAAGGAGAAGCGCATCGCCTCCGAGCAGGAGGCGAAGAAGTCCGCGGCGGAAGCTGCCGAGAAGAAGTCGAAGAAGGCGGCTGAGCCGAAGAAGAAGGCGAAGCCGAAGAAGTCGGCCGCCAAGGCTGCGGACGATGACGACATCTTCTGACACCTCTCTTGCGAACACGAGCGTCGTGGTTCGGGTCATTCCTGACCGAAAGACGGCTTGCGCGATTACGCGCGCGAACAGGACTGCCGAGCCTCTGTGGGTCCCGAACGCTGAAAGGGTCATCGTGTGAGAGACGCGTGGATGGGAGAAGAAGAGGAGCGCCCGAGGTACACCACCTTGGAGCGTCCGAGGTGGGTGAATGACATCGCGATGCTGTCACTCACGTTGGTGTCACTGACCATCATCGTCTATGACACGGAGACATCGCTGTTGTCCACCAATCCCGAGCGCTGGAAACTGCTCTCGTTCATCGACCTGCTGCTGATCGCCTACTTCGTCGCGGATCTCGCCGAGGACCACACGAGGTGCCTTGACAGAACTTACTGGTGGCGGCGCAACGGCATCCTGGTTCTGGCACTCTTCCCCTTGTTCGCCACCGCCATCCCTGGCTTCGGTTGGGCTGGGATGCTGCGCTTCATCCGACTCGTCCCGGCGTTCATGGCGATCATGCGCCTGCTGAATGTCTCCGGTGGAGAGGAGATATCCGTTCAACGCCAGGTTCTGCACCTGTTCACCATCGTCTTCATCCTCATCATCTCGGGGGGTGTTCTCGCCCTGATGTTCGAGACCCAGTACACGGACGAATGCACTGCGGACCCGAGGTGTGCAGAGGGCCAGATGATCGAGACGGTGGAGGACGCGATCTGGTGGTCGATCGAAACTGCCACCACCGTAGGCTACGGGGAGTTCGCGCCGAAGTCCATCGGTGCGAGAGCGGTCGCCACCGTACTGTTGTTCGTGGGCATCGGGTTGGTCGCCACATTGGCGGCGTCGCTGTCGCAGTTGTTCTATTCGGCCGCCCATCGCAATGACAGCAACGGCGGCAGGGGTGGGGAAAGGCTGCTCGGACAGTTGGAGATGGTCACCGAACTGCGTGACAAGGGTATGCTCACCAACGATGAGTTCGATTCAGCCAAACGAATGTTGTTCGGGACTGAAACCTCAGATGGGCCCGGTGACAGCCTGCCGCGCGCACTGGCCCGGGCGAAGGAGATTCGCGGTCAGGAGCGCAGTCAGCACCGCTCACGGGCGCTGCAGGCGCGCAAGGCTCTCGAAGATGTCGCGTCCGACTCCGATCCAGAGTGAGGTCGGCGCTACCCCGGATTTCAAAGCGAGCGCTGTTGCTCGGCCTGCCGATGAGCGGACCTTCCTCGGCCGGTGGCAGCGCGGACTCGGTCGGTGACCTGGCGCTCGTGGGCGTGCTGACAGTCAGTGACAGGGCCAGTTCAGGAGAGTATGCCGACCTCTCTGGACCGGAGGTGCTGGCATTCCTGGAGGAAGCGCTCGATTCCGAGTGGCAGGCGGAAGTGCGAGTGATTCCGGACGAGAGAACCCTCGTGGAACAGACGTTGATCGAACTGGTCGACGACATCGGCTGCTGTCTGGTGGTCACCACCGGCGGGACCGGCCCCGCGCCGCGCGACATCACACCCGATGCCACCGCCGCTGTGTGCGACCGCATCCTGCCCGGGTTCGGCGAGCAGATGCGCGCCATCTCGCTCAGGCACGTGCCGACCGCCATCCTGTCACGCCAGATCGGCGGAACCCGTGGAAGTTGCTTGATCCTCAATCTCCCCGGTGCTCCGAAGGCGATTCGTGAGACGATTGACGAGGTGTTCCCAGCAGTCCCCTACTGTATCGATCTCGTCGGCGGACCGTACATCGAGACGACCGACGGTCCTTGGTCCGCCTTCCGACCCAAGCACGCGCGCAGAACAGCCGAAGGGGGATGATCCGCCGCAACATCAGAGTCGGCGCAGGATGCCCATGTCATCGCGGAAGAACACGTCATCCGAGCCGTCCGAATGAGCAGGATT
>CATMIM010000154.1 GCA_950068635.1 uncultured Candidatus Poseidoniales archaeon | reverse complement strand
TCTTTTCAATCACCGGGATCATGGCCGCCGTGAAAGGAATGTTGTCCACGATGGCGGAAGCACCGGCGGACACCCAGATGATGATGACCGCCAGCGCCACTTCGTTGCCACGGCTGGAGGCAAAGATCCATTCCGCCAAGTCTTCGAGATAGCCGACATTCTCAATCGCACCCACAAGGATGAACAGACCGGCGAAAAACAGCAGCGCCTGCCATTCCACCTTCTCCACCACCTCGTTGATGAATCCCACCCGCAACTCCTCCCTGCGCGGGCGGGCCAGGGTGAGCGCGATTCCGGCACCCGAGAGAGAGATGGCGTGGATGGAGAAGGTGACACCAGTGAAGTCGGAGAAGACCCCGTGCAGTGAGAAGGCGAGCACCGTCAGCCCGAGCACCGTCAGTGTGAGTTTCATCAAGCGGGGGTCAGAGACCGAATCCCATTCATCCTGCGCGATGATCTCCTCGACATGGGCCGGTTTGGTCTGCATCCAGTCGCGGTAGTACCAGCGCATGTAACCGAGCGTGGCCACCCAAGCGAACACCGTCAGGATGCCGAGGTGGGCGAGGAACGAGTTGAAGCCGAAATGGGCGACCGACTCGATCATCACGTTGGGGGGGTCGCCGATCATCGACGCGACTCCACCTGTGTCCGAGAGGATCGCTTCGGCGAGCAGCGGTGGTACAGGATTGATCTTCAGCTTCCGGCACATCCTGAGCGTCACCGGGGCGATGATGATGATGGCGGTGACGTTGTCGATCAGCAGGGAGATGAGCGTGGTGAACGTCCCGAGATAGACGATCAGCATCCAAGGGTCCCCCTTGGAGAGTTTCGTCGCCTTGATGGCGACGAACTCGAAGAAGCCAGACAGCTCCAGCATGGCGGCGAACACCATCATCCCGAGCAGCAGTCCGATGACCTCGAAGTTGACCCAGTGGAGCATCTCCTCCTCGAGGGTCACACCCACGCCGAGCTCGAATACGCCGGTGGCCTTGCCGAGTACCAACAGCACCACGCAACCGGCCCACGCGGCGATCGTGCGGTGCAGTTTCTCGGACAGGATGAGGATGAACGAGATGATGAAGATGACCAGCACGACTGCTTCCGCGCCAACCATGTTGTGCACCGACAGATGACCTCTCTAAAATCTGTCCGCTCCGAGCGCCGACAGCGAGCGCTGACTCATTCTTCTTCGAGAGAGGCGAGTTCGATTCCGGTGACCTCTTCGGTCGTCCTAGGCAATAACTCCTCGAAGTCGATCTCAGGGGGTTGTTCGTCAGTCGGTTCTGCCACCTTGGACACCTGTTCGAGGTCCTCCTTGGACTGTTCAGACTGGGAGAGCGCACCGACGAGCGACTTGAGCGCCTTCTCTGTGATCGACGTCGAGATGGTGCCTCGGCGCTCTTCGTTCCTGAGCGCCTCTATCTGGGCCAGCAGCAGTTCCCTGCGGGCGCTCTCCACCCTCCCGGCGTGCACACGACTCGTGGTGGACAACTCGGCGATGCGGGCGTCGGCTGCGACCACCTGTGCACGATAGTCCTCGCTGAGCGCCTGCTGGTCGTCGTCGCTGATGAGCCCCTGCATCTTCAACTCACCCAGCCGCCGCAGGGCCGCCCGGCTGCCGATCTTGTCGGCGAGCGCCACCTCGTACTCCACCTCGGCCTCGGTGGACACCCCGCAGACGCCCATGCGGTGGAGCAGCGGGCGCATGGTCAGACCCTGCACGACCAGTGTCCACAGGATGACGGCGAAGCCGACCACGAGCATCGCATCAAAGACGGATTCTGGCAGGAACACCAGGTTTTCGAAACCGGAGAGGGCAGTGCCTTCGTGGACGATGTGAGAGAGCAGCAACAGCAGGGCGATCGGGATGCTGCCGCGCAGACCACCCCAGTAGAGAGCCACCTGCCACGAGGTGGATATCGTACGTTGGTGAGAGAGGTTTGAGAGAGCGGTCAGAGGGAACACTACGAGCCTGGCGACGAGCGCAGCCCCGATTCCCACGAAAGCGAGCCAGAGGGTGTGCGAATTCGGCGTCAGCACATGCTGCAGTTCGTAGCCGATCATCAGGAACAGCACGCTGTTGATCAGGAATGCGACCACCTCCCAGAAGTGATGCAGGCCGATTCTCGCCGTCGGAGTCATCCCTTGCGGAACGCCATGGTTCCCCACGAGCAGGCCGGCGACGACGACTGCGATGACCCCGCTCCCACTCAGCATCTCGGCGAACAGGAAGGAGCCGAAGGCGAGCGCCACGGTGAGCGCGATCTCGACGAGATGGTCGTCCCTTTGCTGGAGCAGCCTGTTGGCGACGCCTCCGAGCACCATGCCGACGAGCAGCCCGATGGTGACGACCATCAGGAACGAGGCAATCGCCCCAGTCAGCAGTTCCGAAGCGGAGGTCGAGCCACCAGCTATCTTGGTGAGCACAGCGATGAGGATGATGTTGAACATGACGATGGCGGTCCCGTCGTTGAACAGCGATTCCCCTTCGAGCAGCACCGCCAGACGCTTGGGGGCGCCGAGGTTGCGCACCAGCGCCAGCACGCTGACCGGGTCAGTGGCGGCGAGCACGCTGCCGAGCAGCAGCCCATATAGGAAGCCGAAATCATCTCCCCACCACAGCAGCCGCCAACAGATGAGGCCGATGATGGTGGTGTTGAGCAGTACACCTGGGATGGCGAGCAAAGTGATTGGACGCCAGTTCCGACGCAACTTATCGATGTGCATCCCGGCCGCCCCCTCGAACAGCAGAGGCGGGAGCAGTACGAACAGGATGAGGTCGGCGGACATCAGTCCGCCACCGAACGGAAGGTCGCCGACGATCAACTCGCCCAGCCACCCGATGACCAGGCCCACAAGGACCAGCGCGATGGTGTACGGCAGACGGATCCAGCGGGTTCCCAGAGCAACCAGCAGAGCGAGGATGAGCGTGCCCAGCAGTCCCTGCAACCACGTGGGTGGGATGGCTGACATCGACGAGCGCTGATGTCAATCCCTTATTGGCATTTCATGATTGAGGGGTTCACCGGCGCCAGAAGACGGCCACGTTGCCACGCGCCATCACCAGCCTCGCGCTGGCTGCTTCCTCGAGTTGACGCCACAACAACTCACGCGCCGCCGAGTCTTGGGCCAGGCCGCGGTTCAACTTCGCCTTCACGACCTCATTGCGTACCAGTTGTGCCTCCAGCTCCTGACTCACTGATTCGGTCAAGCCAGACTTTCCCACACGCACGGTCACCTGCAATCTAGAGTCGGACGCCATGAGGCGGATCCTCTCCGGGATGTTGCTCATTTGTCGTCACCCTTACCTTGACCAGCACGCGCCGGATATCCGGGACCCCGCCGCGAAACCCGACCGCACCCGAGACAGGTCACCAGTCGTACCTTGGAACGTACACGCACGCGAGCGCTCACTCCAGGCCTCAGTAGAGTGGCACACCCCCGACAGACCCACGGGCGGATGCTCGGTGAGAGTGTGATATTGTGCCTCCGGCCCAGACGCACCAGGTCGCGCGCGGCACTGGCACGAAAGCGGGAGTCGGTTCTTCCTGAACGATTCTCGACCAGTTCCGTGAGTTGCACCACAGCATTCCTTGCTCTTTCCCTGCGCTGGCGGGCGTCGCGGACGCGACGGGTTCTCTTTCCACGTGCCAGCGCGTCCACCTCCAATCATTCGAGCTGCTCGAGGACGGCTGCAACATCTGCCTGCACGCCCTCGATCGACTGGCTGCCATCGATGTCGACGTAGAGTCCGGCAGAGCGATACCACTCGGCCAGCGGTGCTGTCTGCTCGTGGTAGGCCTGCAGACGGGCGCGCACGGTCTCTTCGTTGTCGTCCTCACGCTGCACCAGCCGGGCGGCGATCTCGGGTGGGGCCGGATTGAAGTCGACGTGGTAGATGTCACCGGTGTCGGGATCCATGCGCCGACCGACGATTCGCTCGATGATGGCCTCGTCAGGCACTTCGATGGCGATCACCAACGATATGTGGGCTATCTCGGCGAGCGCTTCTGCCTGGGGAATCGTGCGCGGGAAGCCGTCCAGCAGAACACCTTCAGAGGCGTCGGGCTCTGCGAGCCGCTCCTCGACCAATCCGATGATCACCTCATCGGGAACGAGTTGACCTGCATCCATGCACTGCTTCGCCTGCATCCCCAGTGAGGTGCCCTGCGCCACCGCGGCGCGCAGCATGTCACCAGTCGATACCTGCGGCTTCCCGGTGGCCGCCTCGATGGCCGTGGCCTGGGTCCCCTTGCCCGCTCCGGGCGGGCCGAACAGCACTATCGATGAGCTCATC
>CATMIM010000153.1 GCA_950068635.1 uncultured Candidatus Poseidoniales archaeon | reverse complement strand
CAGATGCGCTCACCGGGAGCGATGTCGCCCAAATGTCCGAGTTGCAGCAGTTCATCATCGCCCTCGCACCCCTCCGGAATCATACACTCCGTCGGTGCCAGAGTGTAGACGTTGTTCGTGGGACCGGTCCACTCCTCGCCATCCTCGAGCCACCAGCGGCCCCAAACGTCCTCGGTGGTCGCCACGCGGATGACGCCGTTGTATTCGGACAGTGAGAACTGGTCGTTCACCGTGCCGGTGATGCGGCCGCTGGCGATGTATGTGGTCTGACCGACATCCGAGATGTCGAACACATGGATGTTGGTCGCCTCCTCGAAGGCGTCGTTGCGCCAGTACCACCACCAGTCGTTGGCCGGCTCAGCGAGCACCAGCATGTCCTGGCTGGCGTAGGTCTCGACCCAACTCGACGAGATGTGATCCAATTCGTAGTTGGTCTCCTGCTCGAACAGGTTGAGCGTCATGATGGTCGTGAAGCCACGGCCGACGGAGTCGGCCGCCGCAGAGAATTCACTGCAGTCAGAACTGACCGTGGGCAGCTGCGTGATGCTGCCATCCGCGTCACGTTCGTACATGTTCGGAGAGAAGTCTTCGAGGGTCAGCTCGTAGATGGTCTCCAGATTGGAGGCGATGGTCGTATTCACGCTCGTGTTCCAGACATCCTGTCGGGCAGGATCGTCGTGCTCCATCTGCCAGTAGTCATCGGGCAGCACTGGGTAGTAGACCAGATTCGGGATGTACATGTACGCATGCGATACCGAGCGCACCGTCTGGTCTACCAGACGAGCGGTCTGGTAGGAGCCCTCGAGGTAGATTTCGCGGTCGATGACCGGGGCGGAGCGGTTGCTGATGTCCACGACGGTGAATTTGACCATGCTCGAGACGCGCCAGTTCCAGTAGTCGCCCTCGGTGACCATCAGTTCGGCGCGCAGTGGGTCGCTTTCCTCCAGATTCCAGTAGGAGACGTATGAGATGATCACGAGTTTGTCCCCCGCGACGAGCATCTGCATCGGGGAGCCTTCGAGAGTCATGTTGGACACGAGCGTCACCTGACCGTACTCAGGCACCCCGAGAATGACCAGCCTGCCATTGTTGATCATGTAGATGTGGTGGCCGTCGGTCTTCAGGAAGTCCGCCTCGTCGACGCCCTGCTCCTGGTTGTTGGTCTCAGAGTACTCGCCTGAGCGGTCCGTGCCTGAACTGCTCGGTGGCTCCGAGGAGTCCATGGTCTGCTGCCCACTGTTTGCTGACGCTGACTCTGCCACTGGGGCACCGCCATCGCCGTCCATCACCATGTCATCTACCATTCCGCCGCGCCAGCCCCACGAGTACCAATGCCAGTAGGATGCCTGGTCGAGTGAGACGAGCATCTCCTCGGCTAGCGAGTCTCGCAGGTCGTTCTCGAGCGCGCTGCAACTGTCATACCTTTCGAGCACGGGTGAACTTCGAACACGATATCCAAGATCCAGTTCGGGGGCGATCCAGTTCATCTGACCCTGTTCTTCCTCTTCCCACTCTTCCACGAAGTCATCCAAGCCGCCGAGGCAGCCTGCGAGCAGCATGGTCGTGAGGACCAGCATCACCGTTCTGGGGGTTCTGTTCATGGCGGGGCCACCTATCTGACTACATTAAGCGAGTTGGTTCACTGATTGGACGAACAATTCAGACGAGTGCGGATTCGCGGATGGCAGACAGTTGATTCTCTCCGGAATCGGAGAGTTGCCACAGGGCTTTCCTGCCCTTTCCTTGGCGTGCGACCAGTTCCCGTTCTCGTAACTGGCTCAGGTGGTAGGACATCAACTGCCGTGATGCCTCCAGGCGCACACGCAGGTCGGTGGCAGTCAGGCCGATGTCACTGCGCTCAGACAACAGTTCGAGGATGGCAAGTTGCATTCCCGTCACCGGGTGTTCCAGCTCATCGAGGCGCTTGGGATCAAGTCCTGACACCGCGTAGCGCCGGCGGCGACCGTCCTGCCAACTTAGCAGGTCACCCTGCTTCTCCAACTGGTACAGATGATGCGCGGTGACGCCGTTGGCGAGCGCCAGCGCATCGCGCAGCGCCGAGAAGTGGATTCCCGGATGTGCTTCCACGAAACCGGCGATGCGCCCGCGCGTCTGCACGTCGCGCTCGCCCCTGTTGAGTCTAGCGAGCAGCGGTCCGGCGAGCGCCAACAGGACGCCTGTGCGCACCCCTTCGCTGACGGCAAGCCCGACACCTAGGCCGCTGAGCATGCCCACGGTCATCAGGGCAATGAGCAGACTTGCGAGCAGCGCGATGGCCAGGCCACCCCCATCTGACGTTGTAGCACCGGGCGCAGGTTCCTCATCGCGCGCAGGCGCCATGCCCGCCTCCTCGCCTTCTGACTGATCAGAATCGGCATCCCCGTCATCCATGGTCAACGCCGCCTCCTCGGAATCGGCGGTGTCCTCTGCAACCTGTTCCGGCTGTAGCAGTTCGAGCAGCGCGGACCCCTGCACGACGGTGATGGCCAAGCCGACGAGAGTGAGCACAACGAGCAGGCGATAGCGTGCCACGCGGTCCATGTCGGACCGTGAGAACTGGACTCCCGACATAACCAGCGTGGTTCAACGATTTTACGTACGAGTCCAAGGTTGCCAGACGCACCCTTGAATAGTGCCCACCGTGGGCTCGGGTCGGAGATGCAATGGCCCGCCGTAAGTCGAAGCGAGCGGATGCGGAGGCCAAGAAGCCCAAGAAGAAGCCCAAGAAGAAGCCCCAGAAGAAGCCCGCGAAGAAGGCCGAGTCGGAAGAGGTCGATGTCGAACTCGAGGATCCAGACATCTCCGAACTGCTGGCCTCCTCGGCGGACATGGTGGTCAGCACCTGCATGCAGATGCGTTCGTGGGAGAACGTGCTGGTGATCACGGACCCGGCGACCGCGGATATCGGACAAGCGCTCTACGAGGCGTCGTCGCGCATCTCGGATCGCGTGCTGATGGTGATGATGCCGTCGACCAGCCAGCATGGCGATGAGCCACCCGCTCCGGTCGCTGAATTGATGCGCAGGCAGCACATCGTGCTCGCACCTACCCGCTACTCGCTCACGCACACGCGCGCCACGCACACCGCCGCCCGCAAGGAGGGCGCACGCATCGCCACGATGCCGGGCATCACGCTGGACATCTTCACCAAGGGAGGGATGACCGCCGACTTCGCCGAGGTGAAGCGGGACATCACCAAGGTCGGCGGACTGCTGCGCAAGAAGCGCAACGTGCGAGTGACTTCAGAGGCTGGCACCGACGTCGAGTTCAGGGTCGAGCCGCGCAAGTGGAAGCTCGAGGACAACGGCATCCTGAGCCGGCCGACACAGGTGTCGAACCTGCCGGCCGGCAAGGTGTTCATCATGCCGCGCGAAGGCCGGATGAACGGGCGCATCGTCATCGACGGTTCGTGGGACTCGACGCTGCTCGACGAGCCGTTGGTGCTCCATGTGGAGGACGGGAAGATCACCCACATCGAAGGCAGTGACATCGCAGACGAGGTCAGGGAGCAGTACGAGGCGGCGGCCGAACGCCTGGGTCCGAAGGAGCAGGAACTGCTGTGGACCGTGGCTGAATTCGGCTTCGGGATGAATCCGAACGCCCGCCTGATCGGCAACGTGCTCGAGGACGAGAAGGTGCGCGGAACGTGCTACTTCGCCATCGGTGACAACACCAATCTGGGTGGCTCAGCCTCGGTGGGCATTCACGTCACCGGAGTCCTACGCAATCCCAAGGTAATGATAGACGACTTCTGCGTGCTGCACAAGGGCGATCTGGTCGTCTGACCTGTCCGTCACTCACAAACTGGTGCTGCACACCGGGCAGTGGCGCCATTGCTGCTCAACCCCTACGCCGCAACCGCCGCATAACCGTCCGCTCTGGATGTGGTGGTGCACTCCTTGTGCGGGAGCTCCCGGTCTGCTCACCAGGTCAGCGACGCGATCCTGAGCTGATTCCGGATTCGGCGCCGCCGGAGCAGGTGCGGGCTGCGCGGATGCGACCGGAGGGCGCGCGGGGGCAACCGGCTGTGGGAGCGGAGCGGGGACCTGGGCGGTCTCGGGAGCCGGCTTGGCAACCGTCTCCTCCGGTGCCTGTTCTCCCATCGGCCTCGGCGAGAGTCCCGGCGCCAACGTTTCCGTGGTTGCCGGCGGCTGTGGTGATGCGGGGGCAGGCACAGGAGCGGGTTTGGACATCGGCTGCGGTGATGCGGGGGCAGGCGCAGGAGCGGGTTTGGACATCGGCTGCGGTGGTGGTGCGGAGACAACCGGATCCGGCTGAGGCGGTACGACTGGTTGCAC
>CATMIM010000152.1 GCA_950068635.1 uncultured Candidatus Poseidoniales archaeon | reverse complement strand
CGTGCAGATGGAGGTGTGGGACGAGATCTCTGCAGGTGTCGTCCTTCAACTGGTGCCGCACACCGGAATCGAGCGAGAGCCGCACACACCCGAAAAACTGCTCGACAACCAGGGTTACTGGAACGGCTCGTGGAGTGCGGACATCGAACCTGGTGAATGGGTGTTTATCGCCACCAACGAAGCCGCCGGCGTAGTCGGCGTGGAGCTCGTGGACGCGAGCGTGCACGACGGTGCGGAGGTGAACCTGACGCTGGTGCCGGGCGGCATCCTGCACATCTCCACCTCCTGGATCGACTTCGAGGGTGACAGCCATCACCTCGGCGACTCGGATGTCCCGGGTGCCGAGATGATCGATACACCGTCCATCGATCTTTCCATGGATGGCAACCGCGAGTGGGTGATCGGCGTCGATTCCGATGGCAACGTGGACCTGTTGTTGCCCGAGGGGACATTGTTCCTCGAGAGTGAATTCCAGACGTTTGAACATGGGCTGAACATGACCTACAGCGCTGGTCTGTCGATTACTGTCGCCGCCGAGCAGGAGACGCCGGTCAACACGCTGCGCTTCAACCGCCAGCTCGACCACGGAGTCCAGTTCAACGTCACCGTGGTGACCGGGGCAACCCCGCACGAGGAGTTGAACAACGACGTCGACGTCCTGGAATCGAGCGAGAGTGGCGTGTTCGATACGATCGAGTTCACCATCGAGGTCGATTACACCGGCAATGAGGCACTGGACGAATATAACGTCACGACCATCTTCGCCGCCGAGGACATCGAACACTGGTCGGTCGAGTTCCACAACGGCACCGATGCCAACGGAACCGTCCAATGGGTCGAGGAGATGACGATCCAGCTTGGCTTGGACAGCGCGGGCACCCTCGATCTCACAATGCGAGTCCAGCCAGCGAACCTCAGTGATTCCATGTCACTGGATGCTGGTCACAAGATATCGCTCAGACTTACTCATACCGACGGCTCCTACAGCGGGCATCAGTTGACCGTCCGCATTCCACAGACCTATCAGGTGAACGTGCTCGAGCAGCCTGAGGGCACAACCGGGGTATTCCCCGGTGAGGAGAAGCGAGTGGAGTTCATGATCGAGAATGCCGGCAACGGCCAGGACACCATCCAGTTTGAGATCGACACGACTTGGCTGCCAGAGGGATGGAGCGCCACCGGACCGCAGTCGTCACCTTACAACAGCGGTGAGGCTCGCACCTATTCATTCACCGTGTTCGCACCCGCGGACGCAGGCGATGATTCGTTCACGCTGCACCTGAACATCAGCAGTGAGGACAACACCAGTTACCCGCAGATCGCCATAGAGGTCAAGGCGGCTCGGCCTCTGTTGTCATTCGAGATACCCCCCGATACCATCAGCGAAGGAAATGCGATCACAGGCTCGCGCAACCAGTTCGTCGTGCGCGTGAAAAACGACGGTCTCGTCGATGCACGCGAGGTGTCGATACGGCTTGACATGCCCGAATACCCCGAACTCTTCACCGAATCCGATCAATTGACCGTCCCTGCAGGCGAGATAGTCACCTACATGCTGTTCCTCGACTTGGAAGGAGTGAGCATTGGGAAGCAGAAGTTCAACTTCACCATCATCGTCTCGGAACTGGATGATCTCGATTCGTCTTCAGACACCAATCACGAGGTGACCATCCATGTCTCCACCGCCCCGGCTGAATCAGTCAACTCGTGGGTTCCGATGATCATCATCGCCATGTTCCTCATCGGATTCCTCCTCTTCAGGAGAGTCAGGGCCGGTATGACTGGCGCCGCGCCTTTCTGACCGCCAAGTCGGTCTCACTCTGGGCAATCCAACCACTCACAGGTGCGAAGAGTGGATGAAGCGTACTCGCCCCGGAGAGTACGGAGCGGAGCGGATGGTACTCGGTCTGGAAGATGTCGAGTTCCTGCCCGAGCCGGAAGAACCGAGAATGCTGTCGGCGATCGACCCGGAGGCGCCTGGGTACCCGGCAGAGGATTACGGACTACCCTCTGATCTGGATCCTGGTGGCTGGAAGAAGGCGGACGCTGCCAGACCAGCGCGCCCCCCGCTCATCCTTCCATGGGGGTTGTGGATCATCATCATCCTGCTGGCGGTCCTGCTGGTCACGCAGAATATGCTCACCAGTTACATCGAGGAACTCATCCCCAACTCAGAGTGGGCTTACGAGGAAACAGGCATCCGCGACCTCAACTCCATCGGCCTCACAGGAGCGGGAGTCCGGGTATGCCTGGTGGATACAGGCATCGACATGAGCCATCCGGACCTGGCCGGTGTCAATCTGGTCGCTTTCCGGGATTTCGTCCACGGCACGGAAGGCGATCCGCACGACAATGATGCAACCCACTCGCACGGCACGATGATGACCGGCATTCTCGCCGCTCAGGGTTCGTTCACGGGAGCGGCCCCCGGAATCGAGTTGATCGTGGCTGCCGCGCTCGGTTCCGATGGCTCGTCTGGGAGCGAGAATGTGGTCGCGGATGCAATCGAGTGGTGCTGGCTGGAGCAACAGGCACACATCATCAGCCTGAGCCTCGGAGGGAAGCCAGATTTCGCGACTGAACTCGGTACGCGCACCGAGCAAGCGGTGGTCGAGGCGCTCGACAACGGTGTGTTCGTGGTCGCGGCGGCTGGCAACCACGGGGGGGCCGGACAGGATTACCCAGACGTCAGCGTTCCGGCGAACATCGATGACGTGATCGCCGTCGGGGCAGTGCACCGCAACCGGACCCTGTGGTCGGAGAGCAGCGCTGGCGCAACCACCCTGGCGGATGGGAGTACGAGGTCCACACCGGACCAGAAGCCTGAGGTCGTCGCTCCGGGGGTGATGATTCACTCGACCTTCGTCTCCGAGCAGCTGGGAGCGACTTGGTCACGCAGCGATGGCACCAGCGATGCGACCGTGTTCGTGACCGGGGCACTGGCATTGATTCTCGAGCGGCACCGAGGCCATGCCGCGCTGCAGCCCGCTGCAGTGGGTGACCGTGCGCCGATCGACCTGGTGAAGCAGTCTCTGGCCGCCTCATGTGACCCCAGTCCGCTGATGCAGGATGAGCACCATCTGCGCTACGGATATGGGGTGTTGAACGCCACCGCCTGGCTCGACGAGATCGAGGTTCGACTCGCTGCTTCCACGTGACATCACTCCTGATTCCGGAATCCCCCCCCCCGTCACTGGGGGTAAGGTGATATATTCACTCAATAGTGATACTATTCAGTGATACTATCAATTACTATTGAAACAATGTAAGAAATACAGCGGAGATAATATTGATATTGTTATAGTAATTTGATACAAATACTATTGCGTCAAGCCTTCTTGCTTATATTCAGCCCCTCCGTCGGCGGCTCACATCAGGAGTATGTGAACATGAATGAAAATCGAATGAAGAGTTTCACGCTGGTGAGCCTGATGGTGCTCACCTCGCTGAGCGCGTTGTTGTTGGTGATGCCGACCGCCGCCGCTTCGAATCATACCCAGAGCGGAGTCATCTCTGGAACCGAGACATGGTCGGGGTCACACACGGTCACCGGTAGCGTGGAAGTGGCACCAGGGGCGAAACTGATCATCCAGCCGGGAACGACGATCACCATGGCGAACGGCACGTTCCTGCACGTGAGGGGCAATCTGTGCGCGGCTGACACCAGCTGCGGCGCGAATGGCATGGGGAGCAACTCCAGCAAGGTCACATTCACTTGGAGCGATCCGAGCAACTGGTCGGCTCGCGGCAACTGCTACTGGCTGAACAACCCGTCCAATGGGCAGCCGCTTTACAACGCGGACCCCTCCTGCTACGAAGGCATCCTGATCAGGGACACCATCGATGTGCAGCAGACCAAGCTGAACCACCTCGAGCTCAAGAATGCGTACGGGATTCCCCGCTTCGCCACCGACATCGGAGAGGTGCGCTACGGTGCGCTGGTCTTCGATGGTGCCAGCCCGACATCCACCGGGTTGTTGTTCGAGGACATCAACACCTCCAGCGTGCTCATCATCGATCTCGCTTCACCACACTTCGTCGGTGGGACGTTCACCGTCGGCGTCGAGGAGCGCGTCGAGTCCCTGCTCGGACAGGCCATCCAGGCTTACGGTGCGGGCACACCCAACAATCCGGTCACTATGGACAGCCCGGTGTTCACTGGAACCGACAGTGGCTGCAGTTCGCAGGACAACGGTCGCCACGTCGTCTGGGCGCAGAAGTCGTTCCTGAACATCGACCATGGCGTTGTCCCCAGTGGCGATTATTATAGCCTGGGTACCTCTGCCTTAACGCCGCCGATGTAGGTCATATTCCCATACGAGAAC
>CATMIM010000151.1 GCA_950068635.1 uncultured Candidatus Poseidoniales archaeon | reverse complement strand
TGACATCGACGTCTTCCCAATCAACCCGGACCAATGGAACGACACCGATGGTGACTGGGTGGGTGACGAGCCATTCACTACCCGCTCCGACGGCTGCGTCGACAGATGGGGCGATTCGGTCTGGGACCGGCTCGGCTGCCCTGACGAGGACGGAGACGGCTGGTCGGACCCGGATGCCGACTGGGCGGCGTGCTTGGGTGGAAATGGAGAAGGTGACTGGAAGCCACTCGACCCGACCCAGTGGTGTGACTCCGACGGAGACGGCTACGGTGACAACAGCTCGGGGACCGACGGGGATGCCTGTCCCGGCGCGGCCGGGAACTCGACCGTGGACCGGGCGGGTTGCAAGGACAGCGACGGGGATGGGTGGTCAGACGCCTCGGACATGTTCCGCAACGACCCGACCCAGTGGTCTGACCGAGACGGTGACAGGATAGATGTGTTCGAACTGGTCTCCTCCTGTGGTGACAACCCCAATGGCAACAATCCTGACCTGTTCCCCGACGATCCGACGCAGTGCACCGACCGAGACGGTGACGGCTACGGTGACCACGCGAGCGGCCCGAACGGTGACTGGTTCCCAGATGATCCCACCCAATGGTTCGACACCGACCGTGACGGCTACGGCGACAACCCGGCTGGCAATGATGCAGATCTCTGTCCCGAAGAATTCGGCACGATGGACGATGATGACAACCGCGGCTGCCCCGACTCGGACCTCGACGGAGTCGCAGACAACCTCGATGCGTTCCCCCACGACCCGTTCAAGACGGTGGACCGCGATGGCGACGGGTTCGCCGACGACCCGCTGGCTCCCGAGCGAGATGACTGCCCGGATGAATGGGGTAACAGCACTCAGGGTAGTTGGTACGGCTGTCCCGACTCCGACGGTGACGGCTGGGCGGACAGCATGGATGATTTCCGGACTGATGCGACGCAATGGAAGGACAGCGACGAGGACGGTTGGGGAGACAACTGGGGCAACACCTCTTGGAACGGCACTCGCGATTCGGGCTGGCCAGGGCTCTTCCGCGAGGATGCGCTGATGCCGGACGCCTTCCCGCTCGATGCCACCCAGTGGAACGACACCGATGGCGACGGATTCGGGGACAATCCCAACGGCTCCAATCCCGATGCATTCCCACTCGTTCCCAGCCAATGGAAGGACAGCGACGGTGACGGTTACGGCGACAACACCACGCGCGACGCGTTCGAGCCAGACGACTGCCGTGCCAAATTCGGTACCTCGTGGCGCGACCGACATGGCTGTGAGGACAGCGATGGTGACGGCGCGAGCGACCTCGGTGACGTCTGCATGTGGGACCCAGACGTATGGGAGCCCCCTGGAAAGTGTGCCATCACAGAGGCGCCGAGTGGCGTTGATGGGGAGGAGGATAGCATGAGCGGTATGCAAAAGCTGCGAGTAGCCGGCGCTGTCATAATCGGAGTCCTCCTATTGGCGATTCTTGTGGCGATGATATCGCGGCAGGCGGCCAAGCGTAGTGGTCAACTCATGCGTCAGAATGTCGAACTCCATGAGAAACTGTTCGATGAGGAGGAGAGGCGCCGCGATCAGTGGATCGATCATTATGTGGCCAGCGGAGATTTGGAGAAGGCCAAGGAACTAGGCTGGGAGGAGAAGGCGCAGTGGCAGATCCATGAGGAGGAGAAGGTCGCCGCAGAGGAAGAGAAGATCGAATCGCTTCCAGAAGCGCTTGATATCGATGACCTGCTGGACGACTGACGCCCGCTGGGAATCAATGACAAGGCATATCCGTGACTGGTGCGAGAGGCTGTCCGTTCAAGATGAGCATCGCCGGCGACCCCTTCGACGAATTCCCCTCCACGGCAGTCACCACGGCCGGCCGGCTGCACACTCTGCTCAATTCAATGCGCTCGGCGGTGCTCGAGGTCGACGCGAGCGGTGCCTTGCTCTACGTCAACCCGTTCGCACGCGAGATCATGCCCGAACTGCCGCAGACTCCGGCTCCGCCCGGCTGGGAGAGGGAGTTCGGAACCATACACACCTTGCGCGACTCACACGGTGCACCGATCGATCCGCTGGAAGGTCCGCTCGGTTCCGCGCTCAGCACCGGAGTGCCGCAGCACGACTGGCACTTCAGCATCGACCTGCCGAGCGGACGTGAACTGCACCTGCTCGGCAGCGCCGCACCTCTGCTGAGCGAGAATGGAGAGGTTCTGGGGGCGATCGCATCATATCAGGACGTCACCGAGTTGATTGAACTGCAGGACGCGCTGCAGAACCAGCTGGACGAAACTCGTACCGCCCATCAGGAGATACATCTCGCCCACGGCGAACTGTCGCGCGCGCACAACCTGCAGGCAGGCTTCATCGCCAACTTCAGCCACGACCTGCGCACACCGCTCTCCGGAGTACTGGGCTTCTCCGACCTGTTGGGTGTCTCGCCGAAACTCGAAGGCGCTGTCGACGAGCACGAATATCTGCGCGAAGTGGTCGATGCGGGCGACACCTTGCGCATGATGATCGATTCGGTCATCAGTTACTCCCATGTGGTTGCTGGGACGGTGCGCATCCATGCTGAATGGCACGAACTGATGCCGCTGCTCGAGCGTACCACCGAGCCTGCAAGGCGCGTCTGTGAACGCAAGGGTATCACATTCGAGTTGGAATTGGCTGAGGGGATGACGAGGATGCGCGTCGACGAGATGCGGCTGCACGAGGTGCTCGAACAGTTGCTCGACAACGCTACCAAGTTCACCAGCCACGGCACGATCTCGCTCAAGGTCGCCAGAGATGGTGAGGAGATGGTGTTCGCCGTGTCAGACCCCGGTCCGGGTGTCCCCCCTGAGGCAGAACTTCGTCTGTTCGAGCCGTACTCGAAGACACTGCTGCAGGACGGCCAGTTACGCAGGGGTGTCGGACTGGGACTGACGCTTGCCAAGGCGCTGACAGAGTTGATGCGCGGCAGGCTCGACTACGAATCCACACTCGGCAAGGGAGCCACATTCATCCTGCGCCTACCGCTCGACTTCGTGCTGCCGGACGCTGGCGATGAATGGAACCTATGAATCCCAGAGATTCGATGTTCCGCGGGCGCTCAATCGTCGAACCTGAGGAAAGGGAGGGCGTCGAACTCCTCCAACTCCGTCGCGTTGAGGGCATGGTTGTGAGCCAAGGCCTGCTCTATGGTGACCCAATCCGGTGTCGTACCATCGATCCATTCGTAGCGATGTCCCGGGATGAGACGCCATTCTGGTGGCAGGGTCTGAAGCAGGCCGCGGGCGTGGCTGATGCTGTGCCATTGAGTGACTGAATCACCGCCGGGCAGATCGACGCGACCAGATTTTGCCGTGAACAGCAGGTCCCCAGCATGGTAGATTCCGTGACCATGCAAGGTAACGTGCCCGGGGGCGTGGCCTGGCGAGTGGGTGACGGTGAGTTCTATTCCCCCCGAGGACCACTCGACCGATGTGTGCGCTTCGTGGCTCCACGAATGAGTGAGTTCGATCTTCTTGAACAACACCAACCCAAGGAGGCTCGAGGACACCGATTCCTCGTGCCCCCATACCTCCAGATCGGGCACAGATCTCACCAATCTCTTCACTCCGACGGTATGGTCTCGGTGAGTGTGCGTCAGCAATATGTGGGTGGGTGTCAGCCCTTCAGCAGCCAATCCGGAGAGCCAGCCTTTGGCGTCGTATGGGTCGACCAACGCGACCGTGCCGGTAGCCCGGTTGATGAACGCCGTGTTCATGTTCATCATGGAGCCCATCTGCGTCACCCAGACCTCGACACCATCGTCGAGCGACGTCCTGTGGAACTCGCCTCTAGCCAACATCACAACCCGTACAATTGGCCATTCCGCATAGAAATGACGGCCGTTTCCTCCGAGGGCGGGTCTTAAGTGCAAGCTCTCGCCCTTCGCCTCCCATGGGGAGGCGGAGCGCAGGCGCACGCTCGGGCTCGCGAGTGCTGCTGTTCGCCGCCGTGCTCGTCCTGCTCGCAGCCCCCCTGACATCCGTCTCCAGCGCAGCCGACGGCGATGACCTGACGCTGGCTGTAACCCTCTCCGAGGCGATGGAGGATGGCGATTGGTACTCGGATTCCCAGCCCTTGGAGATCAGCGTCGGCATACGCAATGACGGTGATTCCTCCATCGCGGTGGAATACAATCCCTCCTGCCCGGCACAGATGACGGTGCTGACCGGAGAGCCGCTCACCGAGTTCGTCACACTCGATGACCTCAGGACCTGCCTCGAGCAGCAGCGAGCAATCGACCTGCTCGCCCACCAGACACGCCAGTTGGACTCATTCTCCTGGGACTGGAGCGATGGTCAGGGCGAGG
>CATMIM010000150.1 GCA_950068635.1 uncultured Candidatus Poseidoniales archaeon | reverse complement strand
AGCGTCGGGGACATTTCGACTCCGAGGTAGGTGTACTGGAACGGGTTCACACTCCCCTGCTCGTAGTGCGTGACTCCGCGCGACACCCCCTCCCAGGTCCCGTGGTTGCCGGTCACCGTGTCGACTCCGGAAGGCTGGTGGAGCGCACGCTCGCTGAAGATGCTCGCCAGCCCGGTCCCGAGGAACGACAACTTCTGGGTGATGAGGTCCGCCAGAGAGCTGGGGACGCCGTCGAGGTGGCGCTTCCAAGAGAGCGGGTAGTCGATGAGGAACATGAATACCATCGTCAGCACCGTCGACAGCCCAACCGTCTTCAGCGACTCCTTGGCCTGGTCGGCAGCACCGACGTTCACGTCGCAGGCGATGTCGAGCAGAACCAATGTTGCCTCGAACCCGGGCATCGGGAGCGGGTCCTCTACCAGCCAGACCCTGCGGAAGATGATGAAATACATGATTCCGAGAAATCCCGCGAACATCGATGCAATGATGCCGATGAACGCCAGCTGCATCGTATCGATGTTCGTCAGCAGCCGTCCACCGGAGACGATGTAATCGTCACTGGAGGCGAGCAGGAAGATGGCGGGGAACGTGAAGATGAACCCTGTCGATGCGTGGGTGGCGCCGGTGGTCGCCGAAGTAGCGATGTTGATCTCGGAGGGAGACCAGCGCAGTGCCATGCCGAGCAGGTAGGCGATGTACCAAGCGGCGGATACGGCGAGCCCGATTTTCAGGCCGATGTACGCGGTCACCCCCGCGAACACCGCTCCGATAGCGATGCCGACAAGCACCTTCCATAGCGACCAATGGGAGACCTCGAACGCCTCTGCGAGGTTCTTCTCCTCGAGATACTGCTCCAGCAGTCCGGTGTTCAGGTTCTTGTACATCTCCTGGTCGAGCCAGGTCAGTTCCCCCGACTCGATCGCCTTGATGCCCTCCGCGGTCACAGGACGGCGATACGAGGAACGCTTCACCCCACTCACCTGACTCACCTGCCTAAGGCAGGTGCAACACATGACAGCCGATTCAATACGGTTGCCCTCGGTGAAGGTCGGAGGATGCGTCTTGCAAGAGGAGCACGTGGAGCGATTGGCTCATCAGTGGTCGCGGAGGATCTTGAAGCGACCCATCGCCTCCATCCACATGATCTCGCCACCGGCCTTCACGTTCAGACTCGAATCGGCCGGGAGCACCATCATCTCGAAGGTCTTGGCATCCATGGCGTGCACCTCCTCACCTTGGATATGGGTGACCGTGGCCGAGCCCTTCTCGATCAGCGGCACATTGACAGTGTCTGACACGCTGCCGACATGGCTGCGCTTCTGGCCGGTGAACAGGTCCTCTAGTTCGATGCGCGCCTTGGCGCTGCCGTGCTTTCCAGGCTTGGACTTCGAGATGCTCAAGATGCGGTAGGCGTCATCATCGATGGCCATGTAGCGGCCGACCTTCAAAGTGCGAATCTCAACGCGTGACGTGCCTGGCATCCGAATCCCTTGTCTGACCCTCTTCCCCGGTCTTATCAGCATTGCCTAGCGAGCGGACTCAGGTGTAGTCGTAGAAACCCTGGCCGCTCTTGCGCCCCAACTTCCCCTCAGCGACCATCTTCTCGAGCAATGGTGCAGGGGTGTACTTGTCGTCCTCGAAGCCTTCGTGCAGGACGTTCATGATGTGCAGTACGGTATCGAGACCCACCAGGTCGGCGAGGGCCAGCGGGCCGATGGGATGGTTCATTCCGAGGACCATGATGCCGTCGATGGCCTGTACATCGGCGATCCCCTCCTCGTAAGCCAACACCGCTTCGTTCAGCATCGGGCACAGCAGGCGATTGGAGATGAAGCCGGGGGAGTCGTTGCAGCACAGCGCCGTCTTACCCATACGCTCCGCAACCACCACCACCGCCTGTGTGACCGCCTCATCGGTCTCCTTGCCGACGACGATCTCGACCAACCGCATTATCGGCACCGGGTTCATGAAATGCATCCCGATGACCTTGTCTGGCCTCTCCGTGCTGCCTGCGATGTCGTCGATTGAGATGCTGCTCGTGTTGCTGGCGAGAATCGCTCCGGCCTTGCACAGCCCGTCCAGTTCGGTGAACAAGGAGAACTTCAGGTCAGGAACCTCAGGGACGGCTTCCACGACGAGATCCGCCTCTTGCGCCGCTGAGTTCTCAGTCGATGTCGTGATGCGCTCGCGGGCGGCATCGGCATCCTCCTGGGACATGCGCCCCTTCTCGACCAGTTTTCCCAGCGAGAACTCGATGGTCCCGATGCCCCGCTCGATGAACTCATCGGAGATGTCGATCATCGTGACCTGATAGCCAGCACACGCAGCCACCTGCGCGATGCCGTTGCCCATCTGTCCGGCGCCGATGACCGCGATGCATTCGATGTCCATCGTGGCTCTCTACCACAGTCGCCCAAATAGCGGTTATGCCGCACCTGACTGCCGCGCTCACTCGTGAGGGGCCCAGTATCCTGATTCGTCGCGGGACCACCAGACGTCGCTGTTCTCAGGCCATTCGAGCCACTCGATGCCATCGTCGTCAACCTCGCCCTGAATCTCCTCGTGAGGCGCCTCATCAACCCCTGCCTCCTGGCCCTCCGAGGCATCCTCGGCCCAACTCTCAGCAGCTTCATCCACCACTTGCAGGGCTTGGTCCAACTCCCCATCGCTCGCCCGCTTCCTCCGCTTCGGTCTGCGCGTGTTCACAGTGACTGCCGCGACCAGGCCGATTATGACCAGGACCGCCAGTGCGATCGCCACCCAGAGGAACGTCGGCAACCCGGCGTTGGAATCACCACCCCCAGTAGCAGGGCCCGTCCAGATCTCCGTGGGGCAGCCATTCGCAAGCGAGGAGGCGGCGACCGGGCACTTGTCCGGCGCGGTGGCTCCGGGAACGAATTCCCCTGGCCAGCCGTACTGCCGGCTTGAGTTCCATTCCGGGTCGTCCCAGTTGTCATAGAATCCGTCGCCATCGCTGTCCGCCCATTGTGTTGGATCGTAGATCAACCCGTCGGCTCCATCACTCACCCTCCAGGAACTGTCAGGGTCGCTGAACCCGTCGCCATCGGTGTCCGGGCATCCTCGCCGGTCGCCGGTCGAATTACCCACTCTGTTCCTGCAGTCGTCACCGTTCGTTCCAGACGAGTTGTCCCCCATGCCATCTCCATCCGTATCCCTCGTCTGGGTGGGGTCGTGGGGGAAAGCGTCGTTCGGGTTGTTGACTCCATCGCCATCGTCGTCATCATCGAGCGCACTGCAGATTCTGTCACCATCGGGGTCAGCCGGCACATCGCTGGCATTCAACGGGTCTGTACCGCAATCGGCCTCGTCAGAATCGGTCCAGGTATCATCGTCATCGTCCGCGTCGGCATTGTCGCCGCGGCCGTCACCGTCATTGTCATTCCATTCAGTCGAATCGAATGGGAAGTCATCATCGGTATCGTTCCAACCATCACCATCGTCGTCGTCATCCGATACATCGCAGATTCCATCGCCATCGAAATCATCTGGAACGCTGCTCGAATCCGTTGAATTCGAGCCACAGATGGCCTCCTCCTCATCACTCCAGCCGTCCTCATCATCATCGAGATCGACGATATTGCAGATGCCATCAGAATCGGTATCGGTCGGCACGGAGTCCGAATCGGTCGAGTTCGTGCCGCAAGTAACCTCGTCGTCATCCGTCCAGCCATCACCATCATCGTCTGCATCGAGGACATCGCAGATCGTGTCTCCATCGGTATCGATCGGTATCGAGCTTGAGTTCAGAGAATCGGTCCCACAGAGCGACTCAACAACATCGCTCCAGCCATCTCCATCATCATCGGAATCGAGTGCATTGCAGACGCCATCACCATCTGTATCGAGAGGCGTCGATTGACCATCGGTCGAATTCGTCCCACAATCAGCCTCATCCGTATCCGACCAGCCATCGCCATCATCGTCGCTGTCGAGAGCATTGCACGTCCCATCGGAATCGGTGTCGATCGGTGTCGAGTTGGAGTCTTCTGAATCAGTCCCGCAAGCCGACTCATCGGTATCGGACCAGCCGTCATCATCGTCGTCGGTATCGATAGGATTGCACACCCCATCGCCGTCAGTATCGGTCGGCACGGAGCTGTTGTCCTGTGAATCCGTGCCGCAAGCCGACTCATCATCATCCGACCATCCATCACCATCAGAATCCCACGGTTCCTGAGAGAGGACCCAAGAATCAGTCCCCCAGCCGTCGCCCGTGTTGAAGCCGTTTCCGTTGACGAAATTGACCGCCAGAGTGAAGGTCACATCGCCTGAATCATTTGTCGGAGAAGTCCAGTTCACCGTCCACGCGCGCGCGTTCGAATTGGAGTGCGTGACCTCCCCTGCG
>CATMIM010000149.1 GCA_950068635.1 uncultured Candidatus Poseidoniales archaeon | reverse complement strand
CGCAGGTGATCTCGGGGTGACCAGCGCTTCCGCGGAGGGGCTGGACAACCCCCCTGTGGTGGGCATCTCCCAGCAGCATGGGGCGGTGTTCATCGACGAGGTGGTCATCCACGGCATGGTTCACGACGAGGTGGAGCCTGTCGACCTCCAGTGGGAGTTGCTCAGTGACGGGGAGGTGCTGGTGAACGATTCGATGCTCGAGACACTGTTCGAGGCCACCAGCGGCCATGACGGCCGGCGTTCATGGCACTGGACCGCCGAGTTCGACATCTCGCCCTGGAACCCGTGCGCCTGTCAGTTGCTGGTCCGGGTCATCGATGCGTCCGCACAACTCGCAGAGGACCGACTGCTCCTGTTCGGGCGCTCGGAAGGTGATGAACTACCTCCGAGCCTGCTGCTAGAGACACCTTCGATGGGGAGCATCTGGCGCGGGGAACTGATCTTCATGGGTGTGGCGTTCGACGACGATGGTTCGGCACCCGAGATGGAATGGGCTGTACTGGCGTTCAGCCAGGCCCAGTATTCCTGCGCGCGGGGCAGCCTGTCGCAATCGGTGCCCATCGATGACTGGAACGCCGCCTCTGAGGTGGTCGCCCCCAACGGAGGGTTCAGGATCGTCACCCCTACCGACGATCTCGAAGACGGGTGGTTCCTGCTGCTGGTCCGCGCTCACGACGGCCTCGGCAACCACTCCTCTGTCGCATGCACGTTCATCGCCCTGCAGAACAAGCCACCCATTGCCGAGTTGAGCGGCCCCGCGCAAGCCAACGAGTCCGACCGGGTCACCTTCGATGCCAGCGCCTCGGACGACCCGAGTTGGGGGCGAGATGGGTTGCAGTTCACCTTCCTCATCCACCGGGAAGGAGGCACAGGTGCTCCAGAGATGGAACAGGGGGAGCGGCAAGTCACCTTCACGCCGGTGCGCGAGGGGAATTACACAGTCTCGGTCATCGTCACGGACACTTCGGGGCTCAGCGCTGTGAACAGCACCACGCTGCAAGTCAGCAACGTGGCGCCACGCGCAGCTGCCACTGTCGAGGGCATCCCCTTCGACGCCAACTCGGTGATCCGCTTGTCGGACTCGAAGCAGTGGATTCTGGATGCGAGCGCGACGGTGGACACCGAGAACGACCAAGGCTCGCTCATCTACACCTGGTACATCGATGGCGAGCCGATCTTCCTTGGGACGACGCGCGCGCTGATGCGCGAGCAGATCACGGATGATTCGAAGACCCACTCGCTGGCGTTGTCCGTCGAGGATGACGATGGGGTGCGGGACTCGCTCAGCACACGGTTCGGTATCGTGGACACTCCTTCCGATCCGCTCTACGAGGAGCCCTTGGGGTGGAGTGGACGCATCCAGGCGGCGGTAGGTGGTTTCCTCAACATGCTGCTGCTGTTCATGCTCGCGCTGGTCGTCATCGCCTTCGTCACGGTCAGGTTGACGGGCGTGGAACGGGAGGGGGACATCCCGCGCTGGATCCCCAAGAGCATGCGCGAACAGAGGGACGCCGAGGATGACGAGCCAAGGGCTGAACCTGAAGCGGATGAGGACGAAGACGCTGCTTTCGATGACTGAAGGGTTGAAGCGAGATGTTCAGTCTCGCCGGCCCGATGAGCGAGAAGCATGTCCTCACCATAGGTGAGGCGCCGCCGCCGGTGAGCCACGCCGAACTGCGTGAGCGACAGCAGGCTCTGATGACACATCTCCCCACGGATGCGCTGCTGCTGATCGTCAACAATCCCGAAGCCATCCGCTCCCGAGATGTCGAATATCCCTACCGAGCCAACAGCGACATGCTCTATCTGGTGGGCTGGGATGAACCGAACGCAGTCGCCTGCCTGTACAATGGCGGCGAGTGCTGGAAGACCCGGCTGTACGTGCCACCGCGGGATGTGCTGGCCGAAACGTGGACAGGACTCCGCCCCGGAGTCGATGGCGCCCTGGCTGATTGGCCGGTCGATGAGGCTGCTTCGGTCGACGAACTGGAGGATGGGCTGAAACCGCTGCTCGACGCATGTAGGTCGGTCTACCACATCCGCGGACTTTCAGACAGGGTCGACACACTGGTCGATTCAGCGCTGCTCGAACAGAGTCGCGATCGCCAGCGCAAGGGAAGCGGACCTGCCGACCTTTGCGACCCGAGGCCAATGCTGTCAGAGATGCGGCTCATCAAGTCAGAATCCGAGTTGTCCCAGATGCGCCATGCCTGCCAGATCTCATCATTGGCACACATCGAAGCGATGCGCGGTAGCACTGGTGGAGTTGCCGAATACCAGTTGCAATCCCTCATCGAAGGCTGCTTCCTGTGGCACGGGAGCCGCTGGGCCTATCCGAGCATCGTGGGCGGGGGCGACAATGCCACCATCCTGCACTATCAGGACAATGACGGCACCGTCGCCGACGGTGACCTCGTGCTCATCGACGCGGGCTGCGAAGTGAACGGCTACGCAGCGGACATCACCCGGACATGGCCTGTCAACGGTAAGTTCAGCGACGCCCAGCGGGAGATCTACGACATCGTGCTGAACGCACAACTGGCCGCCATCGACGCCTGCCGGGTGGGCAACCCCTACGACGCCCCGCACACTGCCGCCAGACAGACCATGGCTCAAGGGCTGCTCGACCTCGGTGTGCTCGAGGGCCCGAATCTGGAGGAAGCGCTCAGCGTTGAACAACTGGGGCTGTGGTACATGCACAACACCGGACATTGGCTCGGATTGGATGTCCACGACGTCGGAGTCTACCGACCTGATGACGAACCGCGTGAGTTCGAGGTGGGAATGGTGATCACCGTGGAGCCCGGACTCTACTTCGGCGCCTGGCGAGGGGATGTGGAGTGCCCCGAGAGATACGCCGGCATCGGTGTGCGCATCGAGGATGACGTGCTCATCACCGACGGTGAACCGGACGTCCTGACGGCTGCCTGCCCGAAGGAAGTGGCGGAACTGGAAGCGCTCATCGGGACGAACGCCTGAGGTGGTGACGGTATGCAGTGGCGGGACATTCTGGTTGCACAGGCAGAAGCGGGTGCGGCGCGGCTGACGGAGGAGGAGGCGACCATCCTCTACGAGAAGGCGGATCTGGCTGAACTTCAGCAGGCGGCGCTTGAGCGCAGGCGCACCCAGGTCCCCGGTGGCGTGGTCAGCTACATGGTCGACCGCAACGTCAACTACACCAACGTCTGCACCATCAACTGCCAGTTCTGCTCCTTCTACCGCCCACCCGGTCACGCCGAGACGTACACCCAGACCTACGAGCAGATCAGCGAGCGAGTGCGCGAACTCGAGGACATCGAGGGAGTGCGCATCCTGATGCAGGGGGGAGTCCATCCCGACCTGCCCATCGAGTGGTACGAGGACCTGCTGCGCCACCTGCGCACCAACCACCCCACCATCGCCCTCGACTGCTTCTCTCCCATCGAGATCGAGGGCATCGCCGATGTCACCGAGTTGTCCACGCTCGAGGTGCTGCGCCGCTTCCAGGAGTGCGGGATGCACGGGCTTCCCGGTGGCGGTGCTGAGATGCTGGTGGACGAGGTGCGCCTCGACGTGTCGCCCAAGAAGGGCTCCGCCGACAACTGGCTGCGAGTGATGTCCGAGGCACAGAGCCTCGGGCTGACCACCTCGGCGACCAACGTGTTCGGCTTCGGCGAGACTGAAGCCCAGAGGGTCCGTCACATGGCGCGTGTGCGCGAGGTGCAGGACGATGCGCTGGCGAACGGCTGGGTCGGATTCACCTCGTTCATCTCGTGGCCGGTGATGCTCGAGACCAACGTGTTCGGGAAGCGCAACCGCGGACGCAACCGCTACGAGTTGGGTGCCAGCCCGACCGAGTATCTCCGGCATGTCGCCGTCTCACGCCTGTTCTTCGACAACATCGAGCACATCCAGGCGTCATGGCCCACCATGGGCATCGGAGTGGCGCAGATGGCGCTGTTCGGCGGCGCTGATGATGCCGGCTCGACGATGATGGAGGAGAACGTCGTCTCCGCCTCAGGAACGCGCAAGGTGCTGGCCACCGAACACGAGCTGCAGGAGACGATCCTCAGGGCCGGATTCACCCCGAGACGCCGAGATTCCGACTACAACCTGCTCGACACGCCCGACCTCGAGATCGATGTGCAGGCATTCCCCTGCCCGCCGCCGTTGCAACCGGTCTGACCACTGGTTTCCACTGGGGAACCGGTTAATTCGATGACACCCATGCCGTAGGCATGGACAGGCGTCTGACCCCGGTCGTCATCATCGCCGTCCTGCTACTATCCCCCTTCTTGACGTCCATGCCCCACTTCACTGAGTACGCTGGCGATGGCATCGGTGACAGCAGGGAGAGCAACGGACGATCGTATAGCATCTCACCGACAAATGGCA
>CATMIM010000148.1 GCA_950068635.1 uncultured Candidatus Poseidoniales archaeon | reverse complement strand
TGAGGCCGCGCCCGGCTCTCTCGCTCCTTGGGACGACTGCCCTGAAGAGCCAGGAAATTCCTACTGGGACCTGTTCGGCTGTCCAGATTCCGACGGCGATGGCTGGTCGGACTCTGGGGATGCTTTCCCAGACGACGCCTCGCAGTGGTCTGACCAGGATGGTGATGGATTCGGCGATGAGCCGATGGGCACTGATCCAGATGCCTGTCGCTCGATCCGCGGAGACTCGCTGCACGACCGCATCGGCTGCCCGGACACCGATGGGGACGGTTGGTCAGACCCGATGAATTCGCTCGCTCCGTTCCCTTGGAACGTCTCAGAGGGCGCCGACCTGTTCCCCGCGGATCCGAAGCGTTGGAACCAGAGTCACGTGATATCCGAGGGCAAGGCCGGTGGTCTAGGCGCCGGAGGCGGTATGGCCTTCGGACTAGGTCTCGGTGCGCTGGTGGCCATCTGCTTCGCGGCGTTGTTCGGATTCCTCGTGCTCCGGCTCAGTCGACGTGGAGAATACTACGACGATGACTACTACGAAGATGAGTACGAACTCGAGAACGAGCAGGAGGGAGCGGACCGGGCGGCGGAGATCGCTCGCTCATGGCAGGAGCATGGCAGCACCCCTCCGCCCGCCCCTGGAGGTGCACAACAGCAACTGTCCAGCGCGGCTGGCACGGCTCAGGTGCCCGCTCCCCCGGAACTACCGTCCGAGCCGATGGACATCCACACGCCGAGCCCCTACAGCGAGGCCGCCGATGACATGAGCAGTTCGGATGCGCTGAACCTGCTCGATTCGCTCGCCGTCAACCTCGACGACTCGATCGAGGAGGCCGAAGATGAAGCAGCATCTGAGGAACTCGAGAATCAGAGCGAGGTGGATCAGGATTCCGAGTCTGAAGATGAGCCACAGGATGACCCTGAAGTCTCCGAGTCCGCGACTGAAGCCGAAGAGCCAGTCGAAGAATCTGAGGAAGAAGATGACTGGTCAGCTGACTGGTGATCTCAACCATTGTGGAATCTGTCCAGTTCGATGCGTTCGCCCAGACGGCGCTCGACTTCGTCCTTGATCGTCTGCAGCCCTGCTTCAGTGGTGGCTTCGGCGCGCATCACGAGGATCGGCTCGGTGTTCGATGGGCGGCAGAGGAACCATCCCTCCCAGTCGTCGCCCGCGAAGCGGGCGCGTATACCGTCGACGGTGATGCATGACAGGTCGCTGAACGCGTCGGCAACGAACGTCATCGTCTCCTCCCGCTCCCCCATCAGCGGCACCTTGCCCTCACCGGTGCTAGGGTAGGTAGGGAATGCTGCCATCCGTTCGCTGAACTCCGGTCCCCCGTCATCAGGTGCCGGGTCCCGCCCGACCAGTTCCAGCATCCTCGCCACGCAGTAGAGCGAATCGTCATGGCCTGACCAGCGGTCGTTGAAGAAGAAGTGACCGCTCATCTCGCCTGCCAGTTGGACCTCGGGAGAGCGCTTGAGGGCCAGTTTCTGGAACGAGTGTCCGGTGCGCATCATGTGTGGGATGCCTCCGCCGTTCTCGATCACCTGTTCCAGAGCCAGACTGCACTTGACATCGTAGATGATCGTGCGCGCCTCGTCTGACGCGTCATCCGGCACACGACTCAGCACATCATCGGCGAACAGCGCCAGGATGCGGTCGGGGTCCACGAACCGCCCCTGCTCATCCACCATCCCGATGCGATCCCCGTCACCATCGATGCCGATGCCGAACTCCGCGCCCGTCTCGACCACCACCTCGCCGAGCAGCTCCATGTTCGCTGGGCGGGTCGGGTCGGGTGGATGAACCGGATACGAGTTGTCCCATTCACACAGGATGCAGGTGGCGTCGGCGCCGAGCAGGCGGGCGAGCGCCTCGATGTACGGGCCGGGGACGGCATTGCCCGAATCGATCACCAGACGGACACGCCGCTCCGGGATCCCTGCGGAATCGATGATGGCATCGAAGTAGAGGTCGAGGAAGTCGTCGATCTCGATGTGTTCGCCAACTCCATCCCGAAACTCGCCGACCTCGAACACGCTCCACAGTTCCTGCAGTTCGTCGCCGGCCATCGCATCCGGTCCACGGCAGAACTTGAAGCCGTTGTACTCGGGAGGATTGTGACTGGCGGTGATCGCCACGCCTCCATCGACATCCAGAGCCAGAGTCGCCCGGTACAGAGCACCGGTCGGCATGATCCCGATGTCATGCACATCCACGCCGCCGGCCAGCAGCCCCTCGACGAAGGCGGCGTGCAGTTCCGGCCCCGACTCTCGAATGTCGCGACAGACCGCCAGCGCATCGCAGTCGAGGTATGTGGCGGTCGCACGTCCCAGACGCAGCGCGAAAGAGGCGGTCAGCGGGTCGCCTGCAATTCCGCGAATGTCGTAGGCCTTGAACACCGCACGGGTGGTTTCGGGGTCCAATTCTTCTGGCCAGGGCTCTGCGGACATAGGTTCCACCGACTTGGCCGTGTGGGCGGGGGTGAAAAAGCAGGTAGGTCAGCCGACAGGGGATTCCGGCTCATCGGGAGCGGTCCAGCGCAGCACCAGCCACGATGTCCCCGGGAGGTCGATTAGCAGCATGACGAGCCACACCCACCACCATTGGGGGAAGAAGTGCCAGAGCGTGAAGTAGAGTGCGATCGCCAGCAGATCGACCCCGATCACCAGGAACAGCCGCAGCATCGGTCTCATGGAGATGGGAGCACCTTCTGGAGGGCCTGGCACCTCGCTCATCAGCTCACATCCAGATTGACCCTGACACATGTCACGTGCTGAGCACATCACTCACGGTTCGCGTCGATGGCCTGCACGACCACCTCGACCTTCGCTCCCGCTGGCAGAGCGGCGACGGCGAACGCGGCGCGTGCAGGAGGAATCTCGCTCTCTCCGATCCAATCGGCATACACCTCATTCATAGCCTGGAAATCACCGATGTCATCGAGCAGGACCTGTGCGAAGCAGATGTCGTGCCTGGAGAGCCCGGCCGCTTCCAGCAGCGCGTCCACCTTGGCCAACGCGCCCGCCGTCTGGGATGCCACATCATCTCCCGCGTCCGGTGCGATCTGCCCGGCCAACCAAATGATTCCATGTGATCTCACTCCGGGTGAGTAAGGTCCGAACACCTCGCTGCCGGGAACTTCGATGCGCTCCTTGTGCCCCATGCGAGCCCGACAGGCGGCACCGGCCTTAGCCGTTCTCTTGACACGAGGGAGGAGCCTCGGCGGTGCATGGAGGGCGCTCCGTTGACCTGCTGGGTGCTCGATCATCCGGCGCACATGCAACTGTTCTCTCGCTGGATTCTCGCCGGGCGCGCCAACGACCTGCTCATCGTCACCAGGCGTCCTGAGACGGAGGCGTTGCTCGCTACCAAAGAGGGCCATCTGCCCGATCGCAAGGTGTTGCTGGTAAAGCGACCGGCCGGTCTCGGGCTGCTCCCTCTCGGCCGGGAACTGCGCGCTTGGAACAGGGTCCGCATGGTGCGTGCGCGGCTCAAGCGGCAGCGGCTGATCGGCTACCCGATCGAACGGGTGGTATCGAAGGGCGCACCGCTCGAACTGCTGGCGGCGAAGCGGGAGGGCGTCGTCTCTCGGTGGTACATCTCTGATTGCGAGCCCAACCATCTCGCCCACAGATTGGCGCTGAATTCAGCCACAGATGTCGTGCTGCCATCATCGTGGCGCGTCGACCTCGACCGCGGCTTCCTCACCGCCGTGCAGGAACGTTCCGACATCAGGTTGCACCGCCTCTCTGGGGAACTGCCCCACTGCTACCTCAGCGAGCCGCACCGGTCAGCGCGGGAGGAGGATTCTCTGCCGCGCATACTGTACAGGAAGTTGGTGGGCGGAGGCATCCATGACAGCGGCGAGCACATCAGCGCCGAGCCATTGCTCGCTGACTTGGGGATGCAGGTGCTGACGGTCGCCGAGAATGATCCCGTCAAGGACCCGTGGGGACTGCCCAGCATGCTGGCGGAATTCGACGGTGTGCTCTCCGAATCGGTCACGTTGGCACACGAGGCGATCGTACAAGGAGTGCCTGCGCTGCTCGTCTCCGCCGCCAAGCGCGGTGTGCTCGACTCCTATGCCGGCGGCAGCCTGCTGCATCAGTTGGACGTCCCGCCTCGTCGCGGAAAGGAACTGACGGCAGTTGTTTCTGCATGGCGCGAGGCGGTCAACAACGGCATGCATTCGCCACAGACAGCTCCGCCTTGGAACTCCGCGGCAGCCGAACTCACTGCTCTGATCGGATGATATGCGCCGCCGAGCCGAGTTCACAGGGAGTCACGCAGATTCTCGAGCATCTGACCGTGGTCGCCGGCGAGTTCAGCGCCGTCGACATCGTCGAGGAGATGGAATTCAGCGGCAGCGGCATCGTCACCCGCGACCTGACGACAGGGAAGATGGAGTC
>CATMIM010000147.1 GCA_950068635.1 uncultured Candidatus Poseidoniales archaeon | reverse complement strand
GCAGGCGGTCGAGGCTCACGGTTGGGATGAAGTGCGCCGCCAGGCGCGTGACATCGAGTGGATCGAGTCGCTCGACCCTGTGAAGAAGAGCATCATGGTCTACCTCCCAGATGCCGATGGCGACCCGGGAAGCCGTGTCGAACTCGTTCTGGATTCGAGCGTCCACCAGAACGCCCAGCGCTACTTCGACAAGGGGCGCAAGCAGAAGGAGAAGGCCGTGGGAGCGGCGAAAGCACTCGAAGTCACCGAGTCTGAGGCGCTGCGCGTCGAGAAGAAGCGGGCGAAGGACGAGGCGGCCGGCAGATTGCAGGCGGCCAAGCGCAGCAAGCGCTTCTGGTTCGAGAGACATCGCTGGGCGGTCGTCGGCGATGGCCACCTGCTCATCGGCGGCAAGGATGCGCGCGGCAACGACCAGATCGTGCGCAAGCGAATGGACAGACACGATCGCTACCTGCACGCGGACCTGCACGGAGCACCCTCATGCACGCTGAAACTCAAGGACGGCTTCGAGCCCGACCTGCAGCACGTCGGAGACCTCCCGGATGGGGTATCGGCACTCAGGCTCACACAGACGCTGGAATGGGACGATTTCAGCGAGGAGGCGCTCGAACAGGCCGCCCAGATGGCCGTGGTATGGAGCCGAGGCTGGTCAGCAGGTGGAGCCGCGGCGAACGCATTCTGGGTGGAGCCACCCCAGGTGTCCAAGACCGCGGAGACTGGTGAGGCTCTGGCACGCGGAGCGTTTGTCGTGCGCGGAACTCGAAACTACCTGCGCAACCTGCCTCTCGAACTCACATTGGGGCTGGCATTGGTCAATGGGGTGCCGCTACCGCTCACCGGGCCGCACTCCGCTGTGACCGCTCACTGTTCACGTTGGGCGAGGATAGGTCCTGGCACCACCAAGAAGGAGACGCTGGCCAACAAGATCGCCAAGGCGACCGGCCTCGCACAGGACGACGTGCTCGCAGTTCTGCCAGGTGGAAACGTCCAGGTGCTCGAGGACAACGGAATCCTCGGATGACGACGTCAGGACAGGACTTCGGGCAAGCGGTCCTTCTCGATCGACTTACGGATGCAGCGGGCGATGCGGCGCCCGACGCTGTTGTCGTACTCGTTGAGGTTCATGTACGGAGAGCCGCCGATGCTGACGTTGGAACCTGCTACTATGCGCGCCGACACCTCGAACACGCTGAAATTGAGTTGGTCGGTGACGATGCACTCGAGGCAGAACGGACCGATCATCCCTCTCGCTCCCTCCTCCAGTTCGAAGGAGGAAGCGACTGCACCCTCGCCGAGCCTGAAAGCCTCCGGGAGAAGTGATTCTCGCAGAACCACCTCGGCGTTGCCTGTGACCACGAACGAGGGTTCGATGTCCATCTCGCGCAGGTCACGCAAGGAACCGAGTTTGTAGAACTCGTCGACATTCGCCTCGTCGCGTCGATCGATGGTGAGCAGTTCCAGCCTACCGAGTTGCTTGCCGCGGTTGGAGTCGATGCCGTCCACCTGATAGCCGTCGTCTGGAACCGGGTCGAAGAAGAACTGCAGGTAGTAGCGTGTACCGAGGATGTACTCCTGGATTGTGAACTCCTCCTCCACATCCACGTTCCTGCGGAAGTCACGGTAGTCCCGTGCCACGAAGTAGCCCATTCCTCCTTTCGCTCCCTCGTACTTCACGATCACAGGGCCGGCGATATCGTGTGGATCGGTGATTACCTTAGGCACAGGGCAGCCGCCCATCTCGAGCCATTCTCTCTGCGCTTCGCGGCTCGACTCCCACTTGAGGATGCGACGGTTACCGAAGGTCGGGACCTCTAGATTGACGAAGTTCTCCGCCCCGAGATATTCCACGAGTGAACCATGCGGCACGATCACCGTGTTGCGAGTGCGCAACCATTCCGCCTCGTCGAGCATCTGGTGATAATCATCGAGCACCAGCCAGTCATCCGGCTCGGCTCCGGGGAACGCCTTGTACATCTTGCGTCGATTCTCACCGACCGCGATTCCCAGTGTGCGAAAACCCTCCTGACGAGCGCCATGGAGAATCTGCAGTGCGGAATGTGAGGCAACCACCCCGATGGTGACCTGATCGGTGTCGTAGTCCGCGAGCCAGCCGGAGAGCCGGTCATCACCGCTTGCCATTACGAACCGGTCCGGTGTTCACTACATGAGGATGACGGAATCCATCTCGTTCGGACCGCGAACGAGGAGGGACAGGGAGGTAATGCGATAAAACGGCCACACCTTTGGGCGGCCATGAGCAAAGATGGTGATGCGCGCACCCAGACGTATGCCGACTACCTGAACCTGCACGAGTTTCTCGAACTGCAGGGCGGTGACGAACTCAGCAACGACCAGCTGCACTTCGTCATCGTGCACCAGTCGTTCGAACTGTGGTTCAAGCTGATCATCAGTGAACTGCGCTGCGTACGCGACGTGCTCGACCAGACGCTCGTCCCCGAGGCTGAGGTCCCCACAGCGGTGCACCACATGGAACGGGTGACCGAGATCTTCCGCCTGATGGCACACCAGTGGAAGGTCATGGGAACGCTGACTCCCCAGGACTTCCTCACCTTCCGTGATGGGCTGGGCACGGCCTCCGGCTTCGAATCGTTCCAGATGCGCGAGTTGGAGATCATGCTCGGTCTGCCCGACTCCGACAGGGTGGCTGAGATGGACCCGCTCGCCCACTTCCGCAAACTCGCGGAGAGGTCCGAGCGTGATGCCGAGATTCTGGCAAGACTCGAGGCGACGGCTGCCGCGCCCTCGCTGGCAGCGTCACTCATGCGCTGGTTGTCGCGCACTCCCATCCAGGGGTCGCTCGCCGGCGATGAGGGTGATGAGGCAGTGGTCAGCAGTTTCGTCGAGGCGTATCTTGCGGCTCAGGGAAGGCTGGCTGACGAGGCGATGGAGAGACTGGCCGTGCAGGGTGTGCAGGACATGGATGCCGTGCGGGCGCGTTTCGAGGGGGCCGCCGAAGGGGCGAAAGAATTCCTGATGCCGGGCGGCGATGCCGACCGGGCGCGGGTCGGGCTGTTGTTCATCGAGTCGTATCGCGAGTTGCCGCTGTTGGCGTGGCCGCGCACGCTCATCGATGCGGTGGTCGGTCTGGAGGAGGCGATGCTGTTGTGGCGCTCGACACATGCGCGCATGGTTGAGCGCATGATCGGCCGACGGGTCGGCACTGGTGGCTCTTCGGGGGTCGATTACCTCGATGCGACGACGAGATACCGCGTGTTCGGGGACCTGTGGGCTGTGCGCACGCTGCTCATCAAGCAGGAGGCGCTTCCGCCGCTGGAGAATCCGCACTTCTACGGCTTCGCGGGCGATTCCGCTTGAGCCCATTGAGCGAGGCTTGAAATCGCCCTTCGGGGTCGGTCCACTCGATGGATGAGCCTGTCATCTGTGCGGTGGCGCGAACGCCCGTGGGCAAGTTCCGCGGCGCGCTCTCAGGATACAGCGCGGTCGAGTTGGGCGTGCTCGCGGTCAACGAACTGCTCAGGCGGGCCGATATCGACCCTGCAAGCGGCCTCATCGACGAGGTGCTGTTCGGCCAGGTGCTGCAGGCGGGCGCAGGCCAAGCACCTGCCCGCCAGGTGGCGCTGGGGGCAGGTCTGCCGTTCTCGACCCCCTGTACGACGATCAACAAGGTGTGCGGCTCGAGCCTGAAAGCGACGATGATCGCCGCCAGCGCCATCCGCGCCGGCGAACACGAGGTGGTCATCACCGGCGGCATGGAATCGATGAGCAACGCGCCCCATTTCGTCAGGAATCCCGTGCGCGGTGAAGATGTCCCGTACTCCGACCTGATCAGCTCGATGGTCCACGACGGCCTGTGGGATGTCTACAACGATGAGCACATGGGCTGCACGGGAGAGACGGTCGCCACCGAGTTCGGCATCTCGCGCGCGGATGCGGACGCATTCGCCGCCCGCAGCCACCGACTCGCCAATCAGGCCTGGGAGGCCGGCTCGATCGACTGGGAGGCGTTCGCCCTGCCCGAACTGGCACGCGACGAAGGCATCGACGCTGGAGTGACCGAGGAGGCGCTCGCCTCGCTGTCGCCGGTGTTCGCGGCGGACGGACAGGTGACCGCCGGCAACGCCAGCCAACTCTCAGATGGCGGGGCTGCTGTGCTGGTGGCTTCGGCTGAGGCGGCTGAGCGCAACGGCTGGCCGGTGCTGGCGCGCATCATCGACCAGAACACAGACGGCGTAGAGCCGGAGCGGGTGATGGCGGCGCCGATGCCCACCGTGAACGACATGCTGCAGCGGAATGGCCTCTCGATCGACGACATCGACATCGTCGAGCACAACGAGGCGTTCGCATCAGCGTCGTGCGCGGTGGCACAGGAGTTGGGAATCCCTGATGAGAAGTTCAACCCTCATGGTGGGGCTGTGGCGATCGGACATCCACTGGGCGC
>CATMIM010000146.1 GCA_950068635.1 uncultured Candidatus Poseidoniales archaeon | reverse complement strand
CACGTCCGCACCGCGCAGCTTGCCCATCCGCTCGTCGCCGAGCAGGTCGAGCAGGTCGTCGACGATCTGGAAGGCGAGGCCCAGTTCCATCCCGAACGAGCCCAGCCGCGCGGCGGTCTGTTCGTCGGCTCCGGCCACCACCGCGGCTGCTTCGCAGCCGGCCGCGAACGGCCCGGCGGTCTTGCCTTCGATGATGGCGTAGTAATCCTCGGGCGTCGTGCCAAGATCGCCCACGTGATCCAACTGCTTCAATTCGGCCGCGGCGATGCGTGCGCAGCAGTCGGCGATGAGTCCGACGATGCGCTGGCTGAACCGGCCCCCAAGAGCGAATCCTTCCACGAACAGGTAATCGCCGACGACGACCGCCTTGACGCTCCCGAAGCGCTCGTGCAGCGTGACGACGCCCCGCCTGAGCTTGGCGTTGTCATTGATGTCGTCGTGGACCAGCGTGGCGGTGTGGATCAGTTCGAAAGCGAGCGCCAACGGCATGATGTCCTCATCATTCTCACCCCCGGCGAGTTCGTAGGCGAGCATCACCAGCACCGGCCGCCAACGCTTGCCACCTGCGAGCAGCACATGCTTCGCCAACTCCATCACCGCGCCTGAAGGACCGGCCTCTGCGTCGACCACGTGCTTCTCAAGCGCCGCCTCGAACTTCTCCCGCCGCTCATCGAGCAAGGTGGAATGCGTATCGCTGCTCTGCATGCTGTCGCCCGTCAGCAGAAGGGGCGGCTATATCAACGGGTGGCTGCGGCCAAAGGCCGCACACGCAAGGTGGAACCGATGCCGGACGACGACCTGACCCTGCTGGCGGCCGCATCGCTCCAGGCCGATGTGCTCGGAGCGGCAGAATCCATCCGCGTCGAAGAACTCACGCCCCTGAGCATTTCCGAAGCACCTGACCTCAATGACGCGCTCGCCACGCTCGACTCGGGAGAATGCGACCTCGTGGCTGCCGCAGCCCTCGATCTCCGGGCTCGAGGAGAACTCGAATCCGGGCTCGAGGTCATCGGAGGACTGGCGCTGCGAGACTGGAACCACATCATCGTCTCCGAGGACAGACCGAGCCATCTTCCGCACCGCGCCATCGTGCTGGTGGAGACGAGACTGCAGCGCCGCCAACTCAGGAGGTACCGCTCCGATATGCGAGTCAGGGATGCGGCCGCGCATGCGGCATTGGAGGAGGTCGACCTCCCGGACGGGGTGGCCGCCGGTGATGCGATGGCGTTCTTCGAGTGGGCCGAGGGATTGCGACAGGCAGGTGACATCGACGGTTATGTGATCGCACGGCATCTGCATCGTCTGACGGGTGCCAAGACCCGGAGACACGCGCTCAGCCACGACCCCAAGGAGAACGAGCTCATCCGCTTCCTGCCCTCACCCCTGGCAGGGATGGTGGTGCTGGTGGCGCGCACCGGCTTCCCACTCAGCATCGCCCACGAACTGACCGACATCGAGGGTACGCTGGCGCATGAACTGTCCACGTTCCTGCTCGACGGCATCGACGAGGAGCTGCATGACCGGCTAGGACTGATGGTGCGCAACCGGCAACCCGGACCAATGCTCCGCGAGGCGGAACGGAGGCGTGATCTGTTCACCCAGGAAGTGCTCAAGAACCTCGAAGGAGAACTCGTGCAGAAGCAACCGAAAGTAGAGATCAGCCTCGAGTTGCTCGGCCGTCTGGGACGGGCGAGCGTGAGCATGGAACGTCTGTGCGATCTCGATTCAGCCATGCAAACGACGCGGTTCCTGCTCGGGGACTGGAAGAAACTGCTGCGACTGACCGCCGAGGTGCAACCCGAACTGCCCGGTCGTGGACCGGCGTCGGATCCATTTCTCGACCTGTGAGTCAGTCCTCGACTTCCTCATCGTTGGAAGGCAGCAGTTTCTCGCCGGCTTGTGCAGCGATCTCCGCGCCGCTCGGTTCTCGCTCAGGCTCGTTCGGATACAGCAGATCGTGGAGTTCCTCGGTGACCGCTGCCACCGCGGCTGGCGAATCGTCATTTCTGGCTAGGGCGATGTTTGGCTCAAACATACCGTGTTCGACGTAGTCATTGGCGTCCTGGATTCCGGGGGGGAGGTGAGCACTCTCAAGTTCGATGTAGATGTGTTCGAACGCGCTCGCTGACTGCTCCCAGTTCAGCCTCTCCTTCTGCATCTCCTCGGTCAGGTGATCGACGATCTCCGTGGCACTCGGCCCTTGCTCACGTATGCGGCGCAGGGTGCTCTCGACACTGGCGAAACCCGCCCTGATGCCGCCGATGGCCCGAGCGAGGTTGAGCAGACGCTCCGACACGCTCTCCCAGTTCACGTCCCCCCGGGTCATCGCCTTCTGGACACTCTTGACTTCCTTCTGGATTCCAGCCATATCTCTGGCCACGGCATCACGGCGTTGCCCAGCGGCGGAGAATTCGCTCAGCAGTATCTGGTGCCGGTTGTCCAACTCCACGAGCATGTCCCCGACCATCGACTTGGCATCCTTCGCCACAACCTTGTGCCATTTCCTCCACTCAACCTCGGCGTCCTTCATGCGCCGCAGCGCCGTCTTGCGGTAATCGCCCATGGAACGGAACCCCGGGGTCCATGTCAGGACCGGTGGCGACCTCTGACGGCTCGGTTTGAACCTGTCGCCGACCAAAGGCACGATTGGGGGTCGCCGTAGGCGCAACATAGATGTCCAAATTGTTCTGCACCCACACCTAGGGAGCCCCATGGATGTCGACCGGGAACTGCTCGAAAGGCTCTACCAGAGCCGTTTGGAGGACCTGCGGGGCATCGCTGAGCAGCATGACCTGTCGAAGAGTGGGAATGTCGAGCAGTTGCGCGCACGGTTGATCGCCGCGCTCGTGCTCACAGATGTCGATATCTCCCTGGATGACCTGCAGGCGACCCCGGAGAAGGGACTGAGTGATCTGTTGAAGGTATTCGGCATCAAGAGCTCCGGATCCAAGAAGCAGAAGTGGCAGCGTCTCTGGCTGCACCTCAACCACGACCCGAAGAAACTCAGTGCCGAATCACTTCCGGACATGAACCGCGACGAGTTACACGCGCTGTGCGTCAGCCTGAATCTGCAGCGGTCCGGCTCGAAGAACCAGCTGCTCGGCAGGGTGGCCGGTGTGCTGGGCACGGAAGATGGCTCATGGGGCCGGGTGAAGAAGAGCCTGCGTCGCGGCAAGCGCGGTGCGCCAACGTTAGCCGTTGAGGCTGAACCGGCTCCCGAGCCGGAAGCACCCACAGTGGCGGAAGTCGAAGTTACCGCGGAGACCGTGGAGCCGGTCGACGCCGGTCCGGCGCCGGTCACGGTGGACGAAGGGTCAGGTGCGTCGATGCTCGAACTCGAGGCACGCCGCGCTGAACTCACCAGCCAACTTCGTGAGTTCCTGCTGGTCGGTCGCCAACACGATGAGATGGACATCGCCGCATTCATCGATGACCTGGGCAGACTGGGATTCGGAATCCAGCACGCCGAGGTGCGCGAGCACATCCTGGCGGAGTTGACGAACATGGTCAGCCTGCGCAGCGAGGAGGAGGCGACCAGCGGCTCGCAGCCGGGCTCTTGGAGGGAGCGCGGGGCGCTGAACGATCTCGAAGGGGCCCGTGCCGGCTTGCTCGACACGCTCGATGTCATCCTCGACAGGGCGGGTGGCGACATCGCCCGAGCACGCATGGAGTTCGAACTGGCAGCGGTCGAGGCGGGGCTGGATCTGGACCTTCCCGCCATCAGCGGGCGCATTCACGGACTGTTCGACCTGCAGGTGTCGCTCAAAGCGAGCGAGCATGAGATGGACCCGGTCACCGCTCGACGCCAGCGGGCGTTGGAGCAACTCTACCGCGGAGGCACCAACATCACACCGGAGGCGATCGCCGTGCTCGAGCGCATCGAGAACCAGATGGAGGCGTTCGAGCGAGTCGTGGAGACCATCATCCGGCGGGCGGACGGTGCGTTCACTCCCGTCGAACACGCCCTGCTCGTCCGCTTCCTCGAGCGCCGCGGCTGGAACTCCGGCCACCCAGAAGTACGGCCACGCCTGCTCGCAGCGGCGGGTGTCCTCGCCGCCGAGATGGGCTACATCGATCCGGAGGATATCCCCGCGCTGCCCACCAGCCTCTCACTCGACTCGGATCAGGTGTCCGGAGTCGTCGAATCGATGCGCGAAGTGCTGCGCGACATGGGTCGCGAGCCGCCCAGCCTCGCCAGCGTGTCCGAACCTGTGGGTGAACGGTCAGACATCGATCGGGTCAAGCAGAAACTCGACTCGGCCGACGAAATGCTCCGCCGACTCTCCGGCGGCAGCGATTGACCAACTCAATCGCGCTGCGAGTAGAACGACTGGATGACCTTCGACACTGACTCTATGTCGCGCACCCCGCGGTCCATCAGGTCGAGCAGGATCTGCTCTCGTTGGCGAACGTGCGCCTCGAAGTC
>CATMIM010000145.1 GCA_950068635.1 uncultured Candidatus Poseidoniales archaeon | reverse complement strand
GATTTTTCAGGGGTCGCGCCCATCGCAGAGCGATGGGCGCACGCGAGGAGGATGCTACCGCTGCAGAGGCGCGAATCGAGGCACTGGCAGAGCAGATCGCCCACCATTCGCATCTTTACTACAACGAGGCCGCTCCCGAGATATCCGACGCTGATTTCGACGAAATGTGGGAGGAGTTGAAGCGGCTCGCCCCCGATCATCCGCAGCTGCAGCGTGTTGGCGCTGACCCTGCGCCCGGTTCGGTCAAGGTGACCCATCGCTTCCCGATGAAATCGCTCGACAAGGCCTCCGATGCCGAGGAACTGGCTCACTTCGTCGCCGAGACGACCGCCCATGGTCGGCGCTTCCTCGCCATGCCGAAACTCGACGGCAGCGCCCTGAGCCTCGAATATCGCCGAGGAAGACTGGTGAGAGCGGCGACACGAGGGAACGGCGAGCGAGGCGAGGATGTCACCGCCAATGCGAGGCGCATCCCGAACGTCCCGTTCGAACTCTCCTGGGAAGGTGACTGCCACATCCGCGGCGAGGTGGTGATGCCGCTCGCCATCTACCGCGAACGCTACGCCGAGATCTCCCCCAACCCGCGCAATCTCGCCGCCGGCTCGCTCAGGCAGAAGCATGCCGAGGCGGGCAAGGGACGCGCTGAGGATCTCTCGTTCCACGCCTACGAAGTTCGCTTCCTCCCTTCGGCTGAGCGCCACCCTGATTCTCCTGACAGGCCGTGGTTCGATTTCGACTCGGAGGCGGTCGACTGGCTGGAATCGGTGGGCATCGAGACCGCCACGACGACCGTCATCGCAGGTGACGAGGACGAACAGGTGACCGCTGCGCTGCAGGCCGTGGCAGATGACTGGGAGTCACGCCGCGACGACCTGGCCTGGGAGGTCGACGGGGTCGTGTTCAAGCTGGACGATCTCGACAGGCGCAAACTGCTCGGCAAGACCGCCCACCATCCTCGTTGGGCGCTCGCCTGGAAGTTCGCTCCCGAGCAGGCGACGACGGTGCTCATGGGTGTCGAATGGCAGACCGGCAGGACCGGCGTGGTGACCCCGGTGGCGCGGGTGGCTCCGGTGACTGTGTCGGGTGTGACGGTGGAGAACACCACGTTGCACAACGCCGGTGAGGTCGAACGGCTCGGTGTGCGCATCGGCGACAAGGTGCGCGTTGTGCGTCGCGGCGATGTGATCCCCAAGGTGGAAGAGTCGCTCGGCCGGGCCAAGAAGGCCGACCTGGAGGGGAGGTCGCACGCAGATGGCAGTCCGTTCACAGGAACTCTGCCGCCACGTGCGGAGGTTGATCCTCCTACGCACTGTCCTGAGTGCGGGACGGAACTGGTGGTAGACGGAGCGTTCCTGCGCTGCACCAGCCTCGACTGCTCGGCGAGGAGCGTGCATGCGCTCATCTACTGGTGCAGATCATTGGAACTGGTCGGAGTGGGAGAGAAGCGTGCCGAACTGCTGACCGAGTCTGGTCTGGTCGATTCGATTCCTGACCTCTACAGCCTCACCTTGAATGACCTGATGGGCCTGGAGCGGATGGCGGAGAAGTCCGCTTCGAACGTGCTCGCTGAGATCGACGCCAGCAGGAGCATGCCCCTGTCGAAGTTCCTCTCCGCGCTCGGTCTGCCGCGCATCGGGCCGGAGATCGCTACCGTGGTCGCCGCCGAGGTGCTGACACTCGATGCGCTGCTGGAACTGGTCGATACGAGCGGTGATGAACCGGGCGAGGACGAGACCGGCAAGCCGCACAAGCACAACCGGGCCGTGAGGTCATTGATGGCGATCGAAGGAGTGGGCGCTACGGTAGCCGACTTGCTCCTGTCTGGACTCGCTGAGCGAGAGGCGATGGTGCGTGAACTGGCGGAACTGCTGGATGTGACCGACGAGCAGCCGGTGGCGGTCGTGGAAGGTGGATTGTCGGGCCTGACGTTCTGCATCACAGGCACGCTTTCCCGACCCCGCAAGGAGGTCGCATTGCGCATCAAGGCGGCCGGAGGGAAGGTGGTCACCCAGGTCTCCGGAAAATTGCATCATCTGGTCGCTGGAGAGAACGCCGGGTCGAAGTATGACAAGGCGAAGCGCCTCGATGTCGATGTGCTGACCGAGGAGCAACTCGATTCCCTGCTCGCTGAACACACTCCTCCTGATGAGGAGGAAGAGTCGGAAGCGTCTGCTCCTCAACGCTCACTCGATGACTTCTGAGTCAACCGTAGAGCATGCTGCTGGCACCTTCGGTCATCGTCGGGGCCAGGTCCTCCTCGGACGTCTGCAGCTTGTGCATCATCATCGACTTGATCTGCTCCTCGATGCGCTCTGCCTCCTCGATGAGCGGCTCGGTGTCCAACTTGATCGCCGGCAGCAGCATGTCGAGGTGGTGAATGACGCGCGCGGCCGCACGCGCGTCGGGGTGTTCGGCGGCCGCTTCAGCCATTATCGCCATCATGTTCAGGCCCCGCCGACGCCCCTCTCCGAGCAGGACACCGGTCATGCCCCCGATGACTCCATGCTTGAGCAGCGGGATTCCCATCTCGCTCAACTGCTCACGGTTCTCCTCGGTGGTGCCGATGCCGAGGATGGTTTCGTCGCTGTCGTCGTCGTCCACCAGCTCGTGCATGTTCTCGACGCCGTGAGAGAATGAATCGACGAGGATGCCAGCGCCGGTGTTCGCCTCCTTGCTCCATTCGAGCAGCGCCTCGGTGAGCGGCAGCGCCAGCATCCCATGGATCTGCACTTCAGACACGATCACGATCAGTTTGTCGCAACTGTCGAGCGTGCACACCGGCTGGCCGGCGTAGAAGCGGATCGGGGGCATCGGCGCGCCATCCTGCACCAGACAGACCGCCGGCAGTCGTGGATGGCGCACACCTCCACAGAAGGTGAGGTCGAGCCGCTCGATGAGGTAGTGCGCGACGATGCTGGAGACCATGCTCACCGACGGGAAGCAACAGACGACGAGGGCGTCCTCGGTATCGACGCTGTCAGAGACCTTGACGACAGGCATTGTTCTCACACCGCTGCCTGCCCGCCCGTCGCATTAATGGTTGGGGCATGATGAAGAACCCACGACGCGGGGACGCTGACCCCCTGCTCTCGAGGTGACCGACCATGACGAGCACACCATGGAAGGATCGCGGATTCACCCTCTCACCCTCCTCGTGGAACAACTTCGAGTCCTGTCCGCGCAAGTTCTGGCTCTCCCGCCAGCGACTGCCGCGCAAGACCGGCATGCCAGCGGCGATCGGGACCGCAGTTCACGACACCGTCGAAGACCTGTGCAATCTCGATCTCTCGGACCGCGACGGTGAGGAGACCGGATGGCTGCCGCGCACCGCCAAACAACTGTTGCGCAAGCAGTGGGAGGAGGAGCGTGAGTCGTTCTTCAAAACGCCTCGTCATCCAAGCTGGAAGGAGGACGAGTTCGAGAAGGCGCAGAAACTGCTCATCGGCGCGCTGAACATCATGTTCTCCAAGGCGGGACGGAAGTCGGTGGCACTCGCCACGGTCTCGGTCGACGAGTGGCGCGCCATCCAGGGGATGGTGCTCGCCGCCGAGGGAACGTTGCGCTCGACCTGCGGTCGGCTGATGGGCCGGCTCGATCTACTCATCGCCGAACGCGACGAATCGGGCGAGACCGTCGGTTGGATAGTGGCCGACCTGAAGACCGGCCGCGCACCCGATGACGAACTCTACGACACGGTGAGCAGGCAACTGCGACTGTATCGCGACCTGCTCGCCGAGAACAACCCGGGACACCCGCCGATCACGACCGAGGGCTGGTACGCGCTCAACTCGAAGGTCTACGTGGCCGAGGGGCCGAACGTGCTCGAGGATGCGTTCACCGCCTGGGAGGCGATGCGACCGACGGAGACGCCCCTGCCGGCCACGCCGAGCGCCGAAGCCTGCGCGTTCTGTGAGTGGAAGGCGTGGTGCCCGTCCTGGATCTGGGCACGAGCGAATGGAGAGCTCGAGGTGGAGGGCGTGTTCCGAGACGAGGTGGTACAGGTCGTGCGCATCGAGGACGATGGTGCGGTCGCGCTCGTGGAGCGAATGAATCCATTGGATGCCGAGGGTAATGTCGTGGAATCAGGTCAGCGCTTCGGGGTCGTCATCCGCGGGTACGCGCGCGAGCGTCTGCGCGAACTGCTCGACATGGGCTGGGAGGGCCCGGTGCTGTTCGGCAGCGTCAACGTCGGCGGCTCCAGCTGGCAACTGGGGGATTGGTGCGATGTGCTCCCGTGGAAACCCATTCCCGACTCGGGCGAGCTCCCTGCGGAGTGACGCGATTGGGACCTCATCACCACCGCGGAGAGGTGGCGGCGGCCTCCGGATGTCTCAGCGGGACTCGAGGATGTTCTCCAGACGCTGTATGTCCTGCTGCTCCAACGGTCCGTTGCCCGACAGCAGCCAGCGCAGGTAACCCGGGTCGCTGAGTTCCAAGGTTCG
>CATMIM010000144.1 GCA_950068635.1 uncultured Candidatus Poseidoniales archaeon | reverse complement strand
AGGGTGCTATGCTGGCTGCCAGCATGAGCCAGACGAGCAGAAAGGGAACCTTGGCGCGGGTATCGCTTTCGCTCAACATGGCCGGTCACTCTGTGACCGTCAAGATGCCCATTTAACCTTGGTGCGTAGAAGTCAAAGTCCCACTGTACGGCGGTGGGCAAGAGCAAAGACAGGCGGACCGCTGCGTGGGCCGGGTGAGAACATGTCCATCAGCCGCAACCTGAAGCGCTTTCGCAAGTCGCTGTTCAAACCGTTGGGCGACTGGTGGCAAGGACAGCGAGACAACCACCTCGTCCTCCTCGGGGTGACCTTCGTCGCCGGACTGGCGATGATGCTCTGGGCGCTCATCTTCCTGCTGTTCCTGCTGCCCAATGCGCAGCAGGAGGCGAACGAGTACAGCGATCTGCTCACGTGGACGTGGGTGGCGTTGGGCGCTGGCGTGACGCTTCTCATCATCGTTGGACCTGAGTTCTTCCATTACCTAAGCCACCGCAACACCCTGCGGGAGATTCTCGATCTGGGGTCTCGGGCGGAGTTCGAGCGGCGGCGCAAGGAGGCGGAGGATGGCGCTGAGATGCTCGGCAGCCACTGGAGGGCGCGCCTTGAGTCGAAGCGAGTCGAGTTGGGCATCCGGAGGTCGATGCCCGCCGGCATCGAACTGATCGAGAGCGAGGGTTCGTTATGGATCAGGAACTGGCTCGACACCAAGGAGTCGTTGCTCTCGAAGCGATTCCCCGAGGCGGAGTGGCTGAAGGACTCGGCGGCGAACAGGAAGATCGTCGGAGTGACTGTCGTCGGCCTGATCGCCTTCGGATGGAACGCGATCTTCGGAACCGTCAGGCACGCGGTCGGCGAGCCGCGCAACATGTCGCTCGACCTGAACGCAGTGATCACCGGTGAGCAGCACCGCGCCACATGGGCACCGCACCTCGATCTTGTCTCATCACTGTTGATCGTGGTCCTCGCCATCGTGTTGGGGATGACCCGCCCAGCCGTGGAAGCCTCATCCTCGGAAGAGGAGGAATGACCCAGAGGGGGGCGACATGGGCGCCTTATCGGGATGGGTGCGCGAGGCGGTCCTCGCCGCCGGGCTGATCCTGCTGCTGATCATTGGATTGTGGGTGAGCACCGGCTCGATGCCGCCGATGGTGGTGGTCGAGTCGCAGTCGATGATGCACGACCGTCAAGGAGAGGTGGGCGCGATCGATCCCGGGGATCTCGTACTGGTGATGGCGAAGGAGAGGCACGGCGAGATCGTCTCGTGGGCGGAGGCCGTCGAGGAGGGCGGAGTGTTCGAGGGCTGGTCGAGCCATGGCCACCCCGGTGACGTGATCATCTACTCCAAGAATGGAGGCAGCGACACACCGGTGATCCACCGCGTTCTGCTGCACGCAGTGGCGCACGACACCACCTCACCACTCGATAGATCCACACAGGCCTGCCCGTCAGATGCGAGTTGGGACCCCATCTCGCTTGACGCAGATGGACTGGCCGGAACCTGCGTGCTCACCTGGGATGTGCTGGGAACCAACGTCACCGACGTGGCCACCGTCGATTGGACGTTCACGGACATCCAGTGCTCGGGCCAACCGCACGGGCTGATGATCCAAGCATGGGACCCGGGTCACGCCGGCTACCTCACGCTCGGCGACAACAATGACTGCAACGTTGACCAGGGGCAGGCTGCCTACTCGCGTGCCCAGGGTCTGTCGGACGAGAATGGACGCCCGGTTCTGGCCGTACGCGATGACTGGGTGCAAGGGGTGGCGGGCGCGGAGATTCCGTGGGCCGGCACGGTGAAGCTGCTGGTGGCGAACAACGCCGCTCAGGTCACCAGCCGCTCGTGGACCATGCTCGCCGGCTCGGCCTCAGGCCTGCTGCTGCTCACCTGGGTGATCGAGCGGGCCACGACCAGACTGATCTCTGAAGCGCCAGAGATCGAACTTGCCCGCAAGGAGGCGGAATCCTCAATCGAGGAGGAGTAGCGCTCCTTTCAGGGCAGGACCGTGCGCACGTAGGGCAGGAACAGCGCGATGAGGATCATCGCCAGCACGGTGAAACTCGACCAGGCCGACAGCTTGTGCGCCAGCCGCTCGACCCGCATCGGGTGCCAGTCGCGAGACATCGCGGACAGCCTGCTCAACTGGTCATGCATCCAGTCACGCATCAGGTGCCCGCCATCGAACGGCACCAGCGGGATGAGGTTGAACGCGCCGAGCACGATGTTCCACCAGATGAACCAGAACAGCATGTGCACCAGGATGAGCATCCCGGTCATTCCCAGCATGCCAGCGAATCCGTCATCAGCGACGGTCAGCATCTCGAGTTCCTCCACGTACATCACCTCACCAGAGGTCTGGAAGGGCATGATCAGCAGTATCCCGGGTTGTACCACAAATCCAATCGCAGTTGACAACTTTCCTTGCGGCCAACTGTCAGATAGCGGCCCAGCCAACCGCTCCACTCCCACTGTGCTCGAGGCCACTCCGCTCACCCCGAGGAAGGGATCTCCAGGTTCGACCCCCTGCGCCTCCAGCCACTCTTCGGCCGCCGCCACGTCACATCCGCTGGTGTTCCCACACGAGTTGACGTAGTAGGCGTGCTTGTCGGAGAGCACCACAGGCACGCTGCGCTGCTGCCGAGCACCGTCAGCGTCCGGGACGGAGAGCACGGTGAATTCGACCTGTTCGCCAGCGCTGTACTGATCGATGACCTCCCCGAACTCGGCGTAGTCACGAACCGGCTCGCCGTTCAAGTGCGTGATGATATCCCACGCTTCGATGCCGGCCGCCTCGGCAGGCTGGTCCACGACGATTCCAGTTGCGTGGATTCCTTCGTCTGCAGCGATGAACTGGCTGGCGACAGCAGCGAGCAGCAGGAAGCCGAGGAACGAGGCGTAGATGTTCACGGCCGGTCCGGCTGCGAACACACGTTGGCGCTCCTTGCGCGGGGCGCGCATCAACTCCTCTGTCTCCGGTTCGGCGAAGGCGCCGATGGGCAGCAGTCCGAGGATGAGCAGCCCGAATGACCTGACGCGCATGCCATGCGCGCGTGCGAGCACACCATGGCCGTACTCGTGGATCACAAGAGCGATGATCAGCCCGGCGAGTCCCCAGCCAAGGGGGATGGCGGGTGAGATGCCCGGCAGGGCGATCAGTTCCCGCGCTGGTGGTGGTTCTGTCTGCTGGGGCATGAACAGCACGCTGAGCACAGGAAGCAGCACGAACAGCAGCACGACGAGGAGGCTGATGGCGCGGCAGGTCCACAGCCCGAGTTCACCGAACATGCGCCAGAACAGCCGTGGCCGGGACACCGCCTCCAGCACCCGCTGGCCACGCTTGGTGCGCACCATCAGCACGATTCCCATCACGCGCGTGGCGTCCCAGCGGTCGAGCACACCCGCCCGCTCCAGCGCTCTCAGGATGATGTACCAGATGACGACGCCTGCCAGTAAGGGGTGGATCATCACCGCGAGATAGGTGGCCACCATGATGAGCAGAAGTTCTGCCAAGCGCCGTCGGTTCGGTTCCTGCTCGGTCACGGTCTCTGCTCACCGCGGCTTCGCTTTCAACCTGCGCCACTGCGCGTCGGCCCGTCGCAGGGCTCAAGTGAGGAGAGCGGCTCACAAGGTGTGGTCAGCATGGTTGAGCCCAAGCCGAACAATGCAGAACAGTCGCCGGAGAAGCGCATCTCGGCGCTGCGCCGGGAACGTGATGCGATCCGCAGATTGCTCCAGCAGGGAGCGCTGACGCGCGTCGAGCGGGAACTGGAGAGCCAGCAGAGCATCATCGTCGAGATCGAGTCGCTGCTCGCAGGCGAGTCGCGATGAGGTGTCCCCTCCAGTTCAGTCGGTGTTCAGCCGCGGCGGAAGCGCCGAACCCACTCCTCTGCGGGTGCCAGCTCCTTCGGAACGGCGACAGCCTCCTCCTCTGCTTCGGCGCGGGATCGCTCTTCCCGTTCGAGCCACGCGTTATTGCGCGCCCGCAGGCTGGTAGCGGTCGCTTCGTAACTCTCCTCGTCCCGGCAGAGCAACGAGAGGAAGCGGTGCAGCGGAAGGCCCGCCTCCCAGTCGAGGTAGGGGCGACTGTTGCGCGTCAGCGGCAGGGCCGGAATTCGGTTAGCGATGACGGCCAGCCTGCCTTGGAGCGAGGTTGTCTCGACGCGTAGAATGCGCCAGGAATCCCCGCGCACACCCTTCAGTCGGTACGCGTAGATCGGCAGCAGTCCACATGCCTCGCCCGCCCTCTTGAGCTCCTCATACTGCTCCCACGTCCTGCCAGAGAGGTAGATGCGCCGTTCCTTGTTCGCCTTCACTTCGATGGGGAAGGAGACATCTCCGCGAATCGCCAGCAGGTCGCCCGCGCCGCCCACGCCGCTGCCGGCAGCGCGTACAACGAGGAACGGGCGGCGAATCACCTGCATCGCGCGCGCCTTCTCAGACGGGTTGCAACT
>CATMIM010000143.1 GCA_950068635.1 uncultured Candidatus Poseidoniales archaeon | reverse complement strand
CATGCCATGATCATCGGACCTGCCAGGAATCCAGCAGCGAGCGTTCCGAGAACCAGTACGCCCACCAGAGCGGCTGCGGGAATCTGGACTCCGAACAGTTCGACCTTGCGCCTGATGAAGCGGGAGGCGAAGTCAGCATCTTCGATCACTTCGGCTGTCAGCACCTCTCCGGTGGAGTCCGCGATGGTGACACGGCCATCCGGGTCGACCAGGATTCGCTCAGCAGCGATGCCTGCTTCGGCCAATCGAGCGGCCCGTACACCCTTGTTGCCGCTGGTGGCAAGACCAGCGGATGCGAGCGCTCCAGCCAACGCCTTCGAGGTGAAATCGTCGTAGTCGACCATTCTCTCAGTGTTCTCGGACCGCGGGCCCCTCATCAACCCAACCGTTTTCAGTGCAGGTATGAGGCTGAAAGCCTCAGGGCGTGAAGTCAGGGTTCGCTGACTCCGCAGTGTGGATCTCCTCTCCGGTCCAGCGCTGCCCCAGTTCATGTTCGACATCCAACTGGTCGAGGATGCGTGCGACCACGAAATCGACGAGGTCATCGATGGTCTCAGGCTTGTTGTAGAATCCGGGATTGGCGGGCAGCACGACCACACCCCAGGTGGAGAGGCGGGTCATGTTCTCCAGTTGCACGGTGGCATAGGGAGTCTCACGCGGGACGACCACCAACTTGCGCCGTTCCTTCATCGCCACCATCCCAGCCCGGGTGACCAGATTGTCCGAGATGCCGTTCGCCAACTTCCCCATGGTGGTGCCAGACGCCGGGCAGATCACGTACGCATCGAATTTCGCCGAGCCCGATGCCGCCTTCGCTGCCAGGTTGTCATTGTCCTCGAGCAGCGCGCCGTTGGTCGCGGCCAACTCCTCTGGGGTGATGCCGCACTCCAGGTCGAGGTTGATCGCTCCGGCGCTGGTGACGATGAGGTGCACCTCCCATCCGGCAGCGCACAACTGCTCCAGCAGGCGCACGCCGTAGCGGGCGCCAGAAGCACCCGATATCGCCAGCACGGCCGAAGGCATGTGCGGCACCACAGGCTCCATCTCCTTAGAGGATTGTTCACGTCAGTCGTCCGAGGAACTCGTCGAATGCAGCCAACGATTGCTGGAATTCCTCGGGCGAAGCGCCCCAGCCGATTCGTATCTGGTTCGCCAGCTGTGGCGCGAACATCGTGCATGGTATCGCTAACAGGCCAAGCGGCTCAGCCACCTGTTCGATCGCTTGCTGGGCGTCACAGTCACCAGGCAGCGCGATACAGCCGAAGATGCCGCTGGGCGGGGGAGTCCAATCGATTCCGTGTTCCGCCAGCACTTCGAGCAACAACGGCAGGTTCTGCTCTCGCCGGCGTCTGCTCAGGGCAAGTGGTTCGGCGAGGTGTGGCCAGGCGAGTTTGATCAGCCGAAGTGTCGGAATCGACAGCATCGATTGCAGATTATGCATGGCACGTGTGGCAGCGGAGATGCGCGCCTCCGAGCCGATGACCCAGCCGAAGCGCAGTGTGCCAAGACCGTAGCACTTGGTCAGCGAATTCACCGAAAGGCAGTGCTCACCGTAGGTGAAGAACGGGCGGTGGTCGGGAGTACCGCGAGTCGAATCGAGGTAGACCTCGTCGGCGACGATGCCCACCCCTGCCTCGGCGCACGCATCAGCCAACCATTGCTGGTCATCTGCCCTCATCGTCCAACCCGTGGGATTCTGTGGAGTGGTCGTCACAACAGCCGACACATCCCCCAACATCTCCGCCAACCCCTCTCTGTCGAGTAGCCACGGCCCGGTATCCCCACTGTGCGCTGGCCCTCTCCAGAAGGGCACGACCTCGCAACCGAGCAGACGCGGGAACTGCGAGGCAGGAGCATACGACGGCATCTCCACAGCCACTCGACGGGAACTCCCCTCTTCCATGGCCGCCAGCAACGCCAGCGTCAGGCACTGCGTCACGCCGTGACCCACCACCACCCGTTCAGGAGCTACTCCTTCTCGGTCCGCCACCCAGACGTTGGCATCGAGCGGTTCACCGAACTGGGAACAGATGTCATCGGGAAGCGACCCGCCAGCCAGCGCGCTCCAATCCCACGGATGCTGGAATCCGGACTGCGACAGGTCGTGTTCGACGCCGGCGTAGAGCCGAGGGAAGTACCAGTCGAAGTAGTCGACCGGCGGCACCGCGGCTCCCGACGCCGGCCCGCCGAGATTGGGTGACAGCGGGTGTTCTCGATCATCCATCAGGGGCCGCAGAGCAGTCGCGCCCATCAACGATGCGCTGGCTCAACGCGAGCGGATCTTGGACAGCAGGCGCAGCATCTCGACGTAGAGCCAGATGAGCGTGACCATGAGGCCGAACGCGGCATACCACTCGAGATGCTTCGGCGCTCCCGATTCGACTCCGTTCTCGATGAAGTCGAAGTCGAGCACGAACGTGAGCGCGGCGATGACGATCACCACCAGCGAGAAGCCGATGCCGATGAGCCCGTTGGAGTGGATGTAGGGAATGCCTGCACCGAACATGCTGCTGATGATGCTGATCAGGTAGATGAGTACCACAGCACCGATGGCCGCGGACATGCCGATGCGGAAGTTCTCGGTCGCCTTGATCAGCCGTGCTCGGTAGATGAGCAACATTGTGAGGAAGACACCGAAGGTGAGTGCGATCGCCTGCCACACGATGCCCTCGTAGGCGATTCCGAACATGCCTGAGATGGGTCCGAGGAACAACCCCTCGAAGCCGGCGTAGAGCGGAGCTGTGTAGACGGCGTTCTTCTTGTCGCTGAAGATGGTGACCAGAGCGAGGACCAGCCCCCCGATGACACCGACGATCATCAACAGGAAGCCGAGTCCCGGATTCTGCAGCAGCGTCATCCACGAGGCGACCGCGGTGATCACGCAGATTCCGAGCAGGATGCCGGTCTTGTTGGCCACACCCTCGAGACTCATCTGGTTGTGGGCTTCACTCTCCCACGGGGCCTCGAAGGTGTTCTGGTTCAGTGCAGGGTTGCCCGAGCGGAACATGCCACCTGCTCCGTTGAGTCCCTTCTCAAACCTTCGCTCGCGCCAGCAACCATGGTGGCAAGCCAACGGGTTCGTGCACATCACCAACTGACCTGTGCAGAACTTCCGCTGCTGTGCTCAGCAGCGCCTCTTCAAGGGCAACTCGAGTAAGTCCATCCCTACCCAATGCGGAGAGGCTGGTGGTCGTGCCAGGTTGCATGCCGCATGCAGCCAGTGTTTCCACCCGGCCAGCCGGCGTGTCGTAGTTGATGGTGAAACCATGCCGTGACACCCACTTCAGGAATGCGAGTCCGATGCTCGCCACCTTGTGCTCCGCCACCCAGACACCCTGCATCCGCGGGTCGCGGCCCGAATCAACACCTAGGAGCGAGAGTGCAGCGATGATCCACGACTCGAGCAGAGAAGTCACCGAAGCAACATTCGCTTCGCCATCCAGGTCCCACCTGAAAATCGGGTATCCGACCAGTTGTCCGGGCCCATGCCATGTTATCCCCCCGCCACGGTCTATAGGTGAGGTTGCATAGGATTCAGGAACCACCACTCCATCCCTGCGCGCCTTGGGTCCGACCGTCACGATCTCGGGATGCTCGACCAGGATCAAGGTATCTGGAATCTCCTCTGCCAGCCGCGCCTGTTGCAATCTGACCATCTCAGTGGCCACGGCTTCATGTCCCACGATTCCCAGGCGGAGGACGGTGAACTCCCTCAAGCGCTCACCTCGTGTGGATCGCCTTGCCGAGCGACTTGAGCACCGCCTCGTGGAACGACTCGGTGAGCGTCGGGTGGGCGTGGACCGTGGCCGCCACGTCTTCGAGCACGGCGCCCATCTCCAAGGCGAGAGTGAACTCGCCGACCAGTTCGGCCATGTGGCTGCCGACCGCCTGCACCCCGAGGATCACGTGGTCGGACTCGCGCGCTACAACGCGCACGAAGCCACCGCCCTTGTCCGCATCGAGAGTCAGGGCCCGCCCACTCGCCGCCAGCGGGAACTTGCCCACGATGATCTGCTCACCAGCAGCCTCGGCCTCCTCGGGAGACAAGCCGACGCTGACGATCTCCGGCTCGGTGAACACGATGGAGGGAATCGCCATCTTGTCGAACTCGCAATCCTCTCCGGAGATGATCTCGGCCACCATCTCGCCCTGTGCGCTCGCTCGGTGCGCCAGCATCGGCTCACCGGTGACGTCGCCGATGGCGTAGATGCCGCGCATGTTCGTCTGACACTGTGAATCGATGGCGATGAATCGACCCGAATCATCGAGTTTCACTCCCATCTCATCGAGGCCCCAACCGGTGATGTTGGCCTTGCGTCCAACGGTGACCAGCACGCGGTCGAACCTCTCGGTCACCGAGTCCTTGCCGTCATTCCAGGTCAGGTCGACCCCCGAGTCGGTCACCTCGGCACCTTCCGCAGTGCAGCCGGTGTGAACCGTCACTCTGTTCTTCTTCAGCCAGCGCTCAAGCGGCCTGCGCAGTTCGGCATC
>CATMIM010000142.1 GCA_950068635.1 uncultured Candidatus Poseidoniales archaeon | reverse complement strand
TCGAGGGACTACCTCGCTGGCTCAGCGCCTGATGATCGGTCACCGAGGTCGAGCGGAACGCCGATATCGAGCAGATGGTGGACCACAGCGATCGCCGAGTGTCCCTGGATCCACTGTTCCCCGAGAGAGCGGGCAGGCATGGCTGCATCCATCGTAACGATCTCCTCCGTCGTGAAGGACCGGTCATCGGAGAGGAAGAACCCGAACCTCGTATCCACATCTTCGCCATCTGGGGGTGAACCCCCCTCCACCCATAGGGGGGGGGCATCAGCGTCGAGCCTCACCAGCGTCACCTCCTCTCGTCGCCATTCAGCGATGGTCGTCGAGATGTCACCTCCACTGTGCCACAGGCCCGTCCATACTTCCTCGAGCCTTCCTACAGGTGGTGTGGGCTCTCGCAGAACCTTGGCAATCTGTCCGGCGATGGCGCGCTCGTCCGCGTGCACTCCCTCCAACCTGCTCCCTTCGAACCAGATTCTCCTAGGGGGACCCGGACCACCCATCAGGTGCAGTGTGATGTGCGAATCGTCTCGGATGCCGTGGGACAGGAACAGCGCGGTGTTGATCGCGCGCACGAGTACGTCCATCCTGCCGCCAGCGCCGGCGAGGTCGTTGAGCGGCAGCTTGCCGTCATTGATGGCGCGATGGCCGACGATGGCGAAGCGACGCTCTCCCATGCCCAGCAGGTCGGGGGACTGCCGCAATGAACTCTCTGCGTGGCCAACTCCCACCTGTGTTCTGGGCAACTCCCAATCGAATCATCGCGAACCCGAGAGGCAGGAACTGTGATAGAGGGTAAGTAGGGGCGCACGGCCATGGAGGACATCGAACGGCCGGCCAAGCCATTCAACGTCAACTGGCTCAACACGGCGTTCCTCCTGGGGACGCCACCGCTCGCCCTCGTCGGTGCCATCTGGCATGGACTCGCGTACGGGATCACTTGGGTCGAGGGGATGATCTTCTTCGTCTGGTATTTCGCCTGCGGGCTTTCGATCACGGTCGGCTACCATAGGCTGTTCACGCACCGCAGCCACGACGCCCGCAGCCCCCTCCGCCTCGCCTACGCGGTGTTCGGCGCGGGCGCGTTCCAGAATTCCATCCTCGAGTGGTCGAGCGACCATCGTCGTCATCACAAGGAGGTCGACCATGAGGCGGACCCGTACAATGCGTCGCGCGGATTCTGGTGGAGTCATTTCCTCTGGATCTTGATGGACGAGCATGAGGGTGAACCAGACTACACCAATGTGCGCGACCTGCAGAAGGACTGGGTGGTTCGCTTCCAGCACCGATTCATCTTCAGCATCGGCTTCCTGTCCGGGATGGTCGCCCCCGCTCTGCTCGGATTCGCCATCGGAGGAGTGGGCACGGCCATCGGAGGCTTCGTCTGGGGTGGACTCGTGCGCACGGTGTTCGTGCACCATGGCACGTTCCTGATCAATTCAGCAGCACACGTCTGGGGCAAGCAGCCCTACTCCACCACCAACAGCAGCAAGGATTCGCCCTGGCTCGCCTTCTTCACCTTCGGGGAGGGTTACCACAACTTTCACCACACCTATCCGGCGGACTATCGCAACGGCTATCGCTGGTGGCAATGGGACCCGTCAAAATGGTGGATCCAAGCCGCGTCACTGGTCAGGTTGAGTGCCAACCTGAAGCGCGCTCCCAAGTGGTCGATCGAGACCGCGAAGATGGAGACACGCTTCCAGCGAGCGGCATCGGATGCTGCAACCGAGCATGGTGAGGGGCAGATGAACGTCTTCCAGGCCAGATCGAAAGCGTGTTGTGACGCGATGCGCAAGACCCTGCGCCAGGTCGATGCGAAGCGACAGCAGTTGAAACAGGCAGGCAGGGAGAAGCGGGAGCAACTGGTGAATCAACTGAAGCAGGCGAAGATGTCCGTTAAGCAGGTCCGTGAAGATTTCCAGTTGCTGTTGGCGGAGATGTCACCTGCTCCCAGACCGAGCCACTCTTGAGTCGAGCGAGGTGCTCCTTTGGGCCGCAGATGATGACCCTGAGACCACGGCATGACATTCTGGACAGGTCACATCGGGAATTCGGAATCGTCTAGGCTGCCCATCATATCCTTCATCTTCTTGCGCATCTGGCGGTCGCCGCGCATGCCTTTCATCATCTTGCGTGACTTGTTCCACTGCGCCAGGAGGGCGCGCACTTCCTTCTCCGTCGCACCTGAGCCACGTGCCACTCGCCGGATGCGCTCCTGCTTGAGCAGCGTGGGTTCGTTCTTCTCGTCGGCGGTCATCGAGTCCATGATGACGCGGAAGCGATCGAGGTTGGTCTGCATCTCCTTCTTCTGCCTGGGTGTCATACCACCAAGGCCGAACATTCCCGCCGGCATGTGCGACATGATGCGGTCGACGGTTCCGATGCGCGACATCATCTCCATCTGCTGGTCCATGTCCTGCAGGCTGAAGCGGCCGGACATCAGTCGCTCAGCGATGCGTTGCGCCTCTTCTGCATCGAGGTCATCGGGAGCGAGGTCGATCAGTCCCTGGATGTCGCCCATCCCGAGCAGCCGTGAGATGAATCGGTCCGACTCGAACAACTCGAGGTCGCCGACCTTCTCGCCCTCGCCGATGAACACGATCGGCGCACCGGTGGTCGCCACCGTCGAGAGCGCACCTCCGCCTCGGGCGGTGCCGTCGAGTTTGGTGACGATGACTCCGGTGATGTCCACGAGGTCGTGGAAATTGGCGGCGACCGGCCCCGCCGCTTGTCCGACCTGCGCGTCGATGACGAGGAAGCGCTCGGTGGCGTTGGCCACCTTGTGGATGTTCTCGAGTTCGACCTGCAGCTCGTCGTCGAGTCGGTCGCGCCCAGCTGTGCCGATGATCACCAGGTCGGCGTCGCCTACCGCCGCGATGCCGTTGCGTACTATGGTCAGCGCATCCTTCTCGTCAGGTTCACCGTACACGGTGGTCGGGGTGTCCGCCAGCAGTTGTTGTAGCTGGGCGTAGGCGCCCGGTCGATGAGAATCAGCTTCGATGACAGCGACTTTCATGCCGTGTCGTCTGCGCCACCATTCAGCGAGTTTGGCGGTCGTGGTCGTCTTACCTTGGCCGTAGAGCCCCACCATCAGGATTGTCTGACCGTGTGGATGAATCTCCCTTGGCTTTCCGAGAATGCGCACGAGTTCGGTGTAGAGGATGTTCAGCGCGTGGGTCTGCAGTGTGATGCCAGGGCGCGGCTCTTCGTCGCGCATCCGCTGTTCAAGTCGCTCGGAGATCTCCTTCGTCTGGCGGACGTTGAAATCGGCTTCGAGCAGTGATTTCTTGATGTTGAGCACCATCTCTGAGAGTTCACCCTCGTCGAGTTTGCGCTTCCCCTTCAGCGCTGACAATGCCGCGAAGATGCCTGAGCGCAGTCCATCGAGTGCCATTCCCATCCTCATCCGCCGCTGACAAGGGTCAGCCTTCAACCCGTCGGCCTGTCAGAGTGGGTGTTCTGCTCTCAGGGACTTGGAAAGGATAGATGAGAGTCGCTGAGGTCCGAGCCTCGATGGCCACACCTCTACCCACGATGTGGCATGCTCAGGCGCTCACGCTCATCGGGCTGGTGGGCATCTTCATCGGTTGGCGCGGCGGGATGAGGCGGATGGTCGGATTCTACGACATGCCCAATGCCACCATCCATCTCGCCTGGGGCATCGCCATCGGGGGACTGTCCGCTTGGTTCGTCGACAGTCTGTTCATCCAGCCGATGCTCGCCGTCAGGGCAGTACCTGTGGAATCAGTGATTCTGCTGCTGTTCATCGGGCTGGCCCAGACCGGGGCCGTCCACCTGCTCCTGACGCGCGAGCGCGTCAAGTTGCTGCGCGCCGCACCCACCTCTGGTTGGACATTCGGTCTGGGACTAGGAGGGATGCAGGTCGTCTACCTGCTGATCCGCGTCGCCGATGAGAACTGGATCGGGATCATCGCGGGTTTCGGCACCCCCACGATACTGCTGGGGGTCTATCTGGCGGTGTTCGCTCCCTGGTTGCAGGGCATCATCGGCGCCTGGCAGGGAGCGGGCATCCTGTCTGGCAGACCGTGGGCAGCCATCTGGAAGGCTGCGCTCGCTCGCGGGCTGTTGCTCTTCCTGCTCGCCTACGGAGTGCTCAACCTGCCGATGCTGCTGATGCTGGTGCCAGCCGTGCTGCTCGGGCAGATGCGAGCAGATGACGAATGGCTCCCACTTGCACTGCTCCCCTCCCTCAGACAGGAGTACGAGCGGGTTCGGCGCAAGGGCGGCAAGCGACTGAAGCAACGGCGTGAACGTGAGCGTGGCGTTCCGGTAGCGGAAGAGGAATGACCCACTGCGTATCGTTTCACGAATACGCGTTGGGCAACCGTTATGGGGCGCTGTTGGGGGTATCTCAGTGATGACTCGCTGCCCCTACTGCCTCGCCGGGATAGTCGAGGGTCAACCGTTGTGCTACACCTGTGGCAGGTTCGTCGAGGGTAGTCAGGGAATGGCGGCCCGCGTTGCCCCTCGTCCGTCGAGCAGAACTGGCACACCCCCCCCCCGAT
>CATMIM010000141.1 GCA_950068635.1 uncultured Candidatus Poseidoniales archaeon | reverse complement strand
CCTGCGTAATGGGCTGCGCAGAGACTAGGGCCTGCTCATGCCCGTAGTTGACGCTTGTGCGTCTGAACCCCTGTGTGAGCATTTTGAAGGAATGGCTACTACTTGGCGAGCAGGTAGCGATGATATTCCAGTGAACCGTTCCGGAAGGACTCGTACACTGGCGTGCCGCGCACGCCGGCGAAGGTCTCGAAGCTGCGTCTGATGGCCAGCGATGTACCATTCTTGATTCGAGCCTGCTTATCGTCACTCATCTCGTCCAAGGCCTTGAGCACCTCTGCTGTGACGTCCGACTGCTCAACGATCACGAATCCGGTATCTAGGAAGATATCGTGGACCTCGCGCATCCCCGATTCATCTCTGAAATCGGTCCAAGCGAACAGCCCACCGGAGCGCAACACGCGATGAGCCTCACTGACGAAGGCGCCCATGTCACTGTAGCAATGGCTGGATTCGACATTGTAGATGACATCGAAGGACGCATCATCAAAGGGCAGGGCCATCGCGTTTCCCTCGACGAAATCGAGGTTGTCTTGGCCCGCATACAACCGTTCACAGAGTTGGACGGCCTTGGCGGAGTAATCCATGGCAGTAAGGGTTGAAGGAGAATAGGTCCGGGCGATCCAGTCAGCGCCTCCACCTCTTCCCGAGCCCACTTCGAGGACATTCTTGCCTTCGAGTTCGATGTCGCGGATGTTCATGTGATAGAGTTGGATGAACAGCCGGTCGCTCTCCTCCTTCTCGTCGAGAACCGGTTGGTCTGCATCGGTGAAACCGTAGTTCATGTAGTTCAGTTCGCCCCACGCCTTCGTCTTCGCCAGACGCTGGTACCACAACCGCCACATGCCATCTCCCATCCTGGCGGGAAGAATACGGTGCATCGTTGCAAAGATGCGCGCTGGAATGCCGAGTCGCAAGTTTCGCACCCGTTCTTCGGACCCACTGCAAGCACATTTGGATATGCATGCCTGAGGCAACATCACTCGAGCATGCTGGCGACGGCGGCGACCGCGTTGCGGGCGTGCGGTTCGAGGCGGGGCGGGATGTGTTCGGGCTCGGCGCCGGGACCGATGATTCCCAGTCCGATTGGCTTGCCCGTTTCGAGTTGCAGGCGAATCACGGCATCCGTGACGGCATAGCCCATCGTCGCTCCATGACCGGTCTCACCCTTCTCGATGATTCCCAGTACTATCGCAGCGTCGATCTCCCAGTTCTCCAGCAGCCTCTGCAGGGCGAGCGGAGCCTCCATGCTGCCGGGAACCCAGACCACCTGGGTGACCTCGAGGTTCTGGGCGGTTGCTTCTGCTTGGGCGAATTCGAGCATCTGCTCCACTTCGTCACGGTGGAACTCTCCACAGACGATTGCGATGTTCCGTGCCACGTTCCTGCCTCCGTTCACTCGGCTCCGCCAGCCTCGACCGCTCGCTTCGCACCTTCGATGGCGGCTACGGTCATCGGGTCCAGCTCGATGTTGACCTTGTCTCCCACCTGCTTCTCGGCGATGGTCGTGATGCGCAGAGTCTCCGGGATGAGATGCACTTCGAATCTCCCTTCGAGTCCGTCGACCACGCCCACGGTCAGGCTGATGCCATCGACTGCCACGAATCCCTTGGGGAGGATCCCGCGCATGTGCGCCTGTGAACATCCGAGTGAGAGCGTGCGTCCGTGCTCTCCTTCATCGATCCTCTCGATGGTCGCTGTTCCGCTCACATGGCCGGCTACCAGATGGCCGCCGATCTCGTCGCCGAACTTCATCGCTCGCTCGATGTTGAGCCGGATTCCCGGGCCCACGTCCGCAAAGGTGGTGCATGCCAGAGTCTCCTCGATGAGGTCGAAGGTGACGTTAGTGTCGTCCACGGCTGTTGCGGTCAGGCATACGCCGTCGAGCGCGACGCTGGCGCCTTCGGCCAACCCGTCGGCGAGGCCATCGGGAAGGTTGGCGGTGAACGTCAACACGTCTCCGCGCCGCTCCGTCGCTTCCACTGTGGCGACGCCTTGGACGATGCCGGTGAACACGGTCAGTCCTCCGATTCCGCTTCTTCAAGCTGCTTCTCTGCCGACCACAGGTCGAGGATGCGGGCGATGATCTTGCGCGTGCCGTCGAGATCGTCGGAGAGCCCTTCGACGCGCACCACGGAGATCTCCGTGTGGCCTCGGGTGTCGAGTTCGTTGCGAATCCAGTTCTCGGCGTGTTCCTGGTCGTAGCCGAGCGCGATGATGTCCGGTTTGGCGATCTCGACGATGTCGAAGATGGGCTGGGTCGGGGGTGAGCCGATGAGCGCTTCATCGACCGGTTTCAGGCCGGCGACCATGCGTTGGCGCAGTTCCATCCCGGTGATCGGCTCATGTTTGCGCTTGCGCACGGTGTCATCGTGTGCCACGACCACGGTCAGGTGGTCACCGAGCTCCTTCGCCTGTTCCAGGTAGTGAAGATGGCCCGCGTGAAGCAGGTCGAACACTCCGACGGCCATCACTCGCGTCATGTCGCTCACCGCTGCGAATCGTTCCGTCGCTGATAATCCCACGCACGTTGGCGACCGTTCATTCATCTCCGGCCGCGTCCAGCAGGTCCGCCCCGGTCAGGAAGGGGATTCCGTGCCGCTCACCGTAGGCGCGCGCCTCCTCCACCGACAGCGCACCATCACCATCCGGTTGCAGCATCTCGGCACCGATGGTGCACGCCACTCCGCCGGCGAGTCGAGCGATGGCCACCGCCAGCTCCGTGTGTCCCTGCCGGGTCTTGAAGCCGCCAGGAGATTCCCGGCAGACCGGAATGTGACCCGGAGTGCGGTATTCTGCGCCCAGCGCGGCGATCGCCTGCTGTTGGTCGGCGCCTGCATCGAGCAGTTCCTGTGTGAGTTCCGCGAAGCGTTGGGTGGTGAGCGCCCGGTCGCGGTCTGTGATCCCCGTGTAGGTCCGTCTGTGGTTCAGTGAGAGGGTGAACGCCGAGCGGCTGTCGTAGCGCAGGTCGTCGGTGACGAGTGTGCCGAGCACGGGGTGTGAGGCCACCAGGCCCGCATCGGTGTGCAGATCCTGCAGGAACGGCAGGCCGAACAACTCCCCGATCTCCTCCCCGATGGCGAGGAACAGCAGCCCTCCGCAGTCTTGGCGGAGTTGGCGCATGACCTCGGGAGTGGCAGCGGCGGCGGGCCACAGCAGGTCGGTCTCCTGCTCGCGGAAGGCGGAGTCGAACAGCAACACAGGCTCTCCGGCGGTGAACGCGGCGACTGCTGCATCCACCACTGATTCTGGCATGAGCCGCCGACCGAGCCGCCGTTCTCAATGCTTCGTACGGTCCTATGGACCGAGCATCGGTGACTATTCATGCGCGAACACGCTCGCGCGGGCGTTCCCTCACAGTGCAGGTGTCAGCATGCCAACCGGATGTCTTCGTAACCAGGGAATCGTACTCCTGCTCGTGCTCCTGCTCGCTGCCAGCCTGCTTCCATCACCGGGACAGGCGGGTGCTTCGGGAAGGGCGTACGAGGGAATCGAATTCACCGATGTGACCAACGAGAGCGGATTCGGGTCCATTTCACCAGGTGACACGACGGAATGGGCGGCTTACGGACCGGGAGTGGCGTGGGGCGACTACGACGGCGACGGGGACCTGGATGCGTATGTGACGGCGCGCTTCGACCACCTCGGCTTCGAGTCGGGCAATTTCACCACCGGGCGCACCTACCTGATGCAGAACTCAGGCGCTCCCAACTACACCTTCACCGATGTGAGCGGCGCGCGCGGCCTGCCTGCCGGGTACGGCACGGGAACCTGGGGAGACATCGACGACGACGGCGATCTGGACATCTTCCTCGGGGGCGGAAGCGCCGACGCCATAGTGCGCAACGAGGGCGCTCCATGGTACAACTTCACCATCGATGCGGGCCGGACACAGGTCATCTCCAACTCCTTCCCGACCACCTCAGGGACGCTGCGCGATGTCAACAACGACGGCTGGCTCGACCTGTATGTGGCCAACGGTGAGAACTGGAACGACGGCAACCCGATCTACTACCGCGACTTCTTCTATCTCGGTGGCGTCAACGGATTCACGAATCGCAGCGACATGATACGCAGTGACGCGTTCTATACGCGTGGAGTCAGTTGGGGTGATGCCGACAGGGACGGCTGGTCCGACCTGTATGTCGGCAACTACAGGATCGTCCCGAACCGCTACTACAGGAACGACAACGGCAGTCTTGACGCATTGTCAGCTGTCGGGGCCAACCCCGAGAACGTGCTCGAGGGTTTCCCGCGCACCTACAACTCCCAGGGACCCTACTGGGGACACACCATCGGCTCGGCTTTCGGTGACCTGAACGACGACGGCTACCCTGAGATCGTCTCCGCCAACCTCGTGCACCTCTACTACGACAGCACTGACATCCGTGGCCGCATCTGCGATGACTCGAACTTCTTCACCCACGACCCGGTTGCTGGCATCGAGTGGCATGACTTCCGTCCCACATCGGGGATCGACTACAAGCCGCGTGGTGGAGCCGGCACATTCCAGGGGGACGAGCTCTACGCGGGGGGGGCTCTGGG
>CATMIM010000140.1 GCA_950068635.1 uncultured Candidatus Poseidoniales archaeon | reverse complement strand
AACCGGTAAAGCCACTCGAACCAGACTCGGTCCCAGAGGTCGTGCTGTCATCTTCCTCGACGACTTCTGCGGGGCGCTCTTCGGTGATGACGTACTTCGGGTCATCGACCGTGCGTCGGTCGAAGCCGTCCTGGTCGACCGCCTCGACCCAGTAGGTGATGTAGTCGTGGAACAGCAGACCGCCGCTTGTTGAGGTCTTGGTGGCGGTGAAGCCGAACCCGCTCTCGAGTTGCTGCTGGGTCGGATGCTCCTCGCCGAAGTCAGTGCAGATGCCCGTGTCGGAGTTGCAGATGTTCCAGTAGACCTCGATGTTGCTGAGTTCATCGGCGCCATGGTAACTGAGCGTCGCAGACGGGTTGTCGCCGACGTAGAGGTCGGTCGCCTCCTCCATCAGGTCACCGGACTGGGCGTCATTCGACCAGACCAGCGGCAAGACGTCAATGACCTCGATGGTGATGTAGTAACTGTTCTCGGCGCCGTGCGAGTCTTGGACGACGATGGTCAGCGTGTGGGTTCCAGTGTCCTCCCAGCGGGCCGTGAGCAGCCCGTTGATCGGATTGTAGTACGAGCCGACATACCAGGTGTCGCACACCGCGGTGACGAACATCAGGTCGACCTCGTCGTCGATGTCCACCAGATTGGCACCCACATCGAAGATGAACTTGCCAACCTCTGCATCATCGGGGTCGGCCGCCTTCAGGCGCACATCGGAAAGTGACGAGACGTCAAGCACGGGTGCGTCGTTGATGTTCGCCACTATCACCATCAACTGGGTGTCAGTGTAGCGGCCATCGGTGTCCGTGGCGCGCAGCGTGATTGTGGTGCTGCCGAAGTTATCATCGTCGACCGAGCGAATGTTCAGTGTGTGTCCACTGACCGTGGCTTCGACGAGTGTCGGGTCCTCGATGCTCGCGACCGAGACGGTCAGGCCCATCCGGTTCGCCTCTTCCCCGTTCTCATCGGTGTCCGAGAGATACTCAGTGAGCATCAGCGAGTCAGAGCCGCCTTCATCGAAGGAGCGAGACGGCAACTGTGCCCAGCGCGGTGCGCCGTTCTCGATGACCATCACGCTGAGCGAGCCCCCGTTCTCGTCCTCTGGGTCAGTGATGCTCAGTTGCAATCCCTGTGGGATGACCTGGCCCTGTTGATTGCGGGCAACCGAAGCAAACTGCACCTCGATGATCTGCGATGCCGGGTACCATCCCAGGAAGGCAGGGTTGTTGGAGGTGATCAGCAGTTGGCTGAGTGGTGTCTCAGCGTCGCACACCAGGCCGCGCATGTCGATCTGCTCGACCATGTCCACCTTCACCGTCGGCTGTCCGGGATAGTCTGGACACGAACCGGGAACCTCTCCAGGAGGTGTGTTCGGATTCACGACCATCGGAAGGCCGTTCATCAGCGTGAAGGCGCCGACCCAGGTCGGCGACCAGTCGCTGGCCTGATTGCGTGCATCCGTGACCATGGCGCGCACATCGTAATCACCGCTGGAAGCGGTGTTCGGCGGTAGAACCGTGAATACCAGTTGCTCGTTGCCGGTGCCGTTGCCGATGAGGATCGGATCACCCACCCAGTCACCGGACCAGAGACCCTGCCCGCTCGGGGTCACCTCCAGCACACCGCTCGCCAGCCATGGCTGGGAGACCACGTCGTTGGCGTTCCAGTGCACCTCGAAGTCTATTGAGTGGCCCCGGTCGATCTCGCCGTTGCTGTTGGAGCTGGGTTGGCTCAGGACATCAGGTGCGACGTCATGTGACACGTAGGCCGTGTCGATGTTGTTCCCTATGCTGCGCTCGCCGTTGGTGTTGATCAGCTTGGCACGGAAGGTGCTGGTGCCGCTGGAGACGGCGGTGATGCCGCTGGTGTCGAACTCGGCGCTGATGGACTGGGTCGCTCCCTGAACGAGGTTGTTCAGCGAGATGCTCTGGCCGATCAGCGTCTCGGTGTTCATGCCGGTCACATGGTAGAAGGCGATGTCGCCGCCGGCGCTGTAGTCCTCAGCGCCGATGTTCTTCACGGTGGCGTCAAGGGTGAGCATGTCACCGGGGATGAAGCCGTTGGAGTTGTGGTCTCGGTTGGTGACGGTGAACTGTGACATGCTCAGATCCATCGGGTTCATCGAACTGTCCGCAGCGGTGAACATGTCGAGGTCGGCGCTGCTGGTGCTCCAGCCGCTGTAGAGAGCGGCGACGGTGAGCATGTTGCTTGCTCCTTGTCCTACCAGATTGTTCGGAACCGTCCAACTGGTGCTGACGGAGCCGCTGGCGAGCGAGATGGTCTGGAAGCCTGTGCCGCCGCCGACGTTGCCGCTGTTGGACGCATAGGCGCCACCGTTGAGCAGCCATGCCTCCCAGCAGTGGCCGCCTCTGGTGTTGTCCGTGTAGGCGTGCGAGACACACTCGTTCTCCGTTACAGCCGCGTAGAGGGTGTAGGTCGAGAGAGGTGCAGTGCCGGTGCCGACGTAGTCGACGCTGATATCGATGGTCGTGGTGCCGTCGCCGTTGTCGCTCTGGCCGACCCCTAGTGAGTAGTCAGCATAGCTGCTGTGCGTGCGCCCGCCGCTGCTGAAGGGTGCATCCCAGCAACCAATGGCTCCGCAACCAGTTTTGAAGTAAGTCGTGTCTATCCTATTGCCATTCGTGTCACAACAGTCACCATCGTCATCACCGAATGAGGTCTTGGGTGCGCCACCACTCTGCTGCAGATGACTGACCGCGAGAATTGGGTTGATGTTACCCGATTCCGCATCGGCTGTGTTGCCGTAACTGGCCGAGTGCAACGAGACATAGGTGTACTTGTCGCCCCAGTCATTCTTCAATTTCTTGTGCGAAGGTGAGCCGTAACTCATGCAAAAACCACAGTTGTCAGAGGTGATGTACTGACTGAACACGATGTGCCCAGGGTCGCTCGCGCGATACACCACATCCTCCATCTGGAGGGCATTATCCGTCTCTTCATTCACATCCTCAGGCGCTTCGACCAGCATCACGGAGATGCTGAACAGCATGAGCGCCGTCATCAACAAGGGCAGTACACAACGTGTCCTCATAGCACAACCCCACAGGAGGACCATGTATGAATAAAGTGGGTGTAAGTGTTGGTAGACTATGCTCTATTCCGCCTCTTTCCAGACCATTTCAGCATATTCGACATCATCGCAGTGTAGCGTTCCCCGCACGCGAGCGCGCGCCATCCGCCTAACACCAGAAAAATGCTCCAGCAACACGCCGCAGCCGCGGTTCCGAAGGCCCGTTTCACATCATGCGCGAGACGATGCGCTCGGTCTCTTCCTTGCTCAATCCGAGCTCGCGGAACCCGAGCGGCCCACCCTCGTCGAGCACCGGCTCCTGCTCTCCAAGAGTGGGTCGCGCATTGGTCTCGAAGAACAGCCCGGTATGGATCTCCTCACCCCAGACCATCGCCTTCTCGATGCCCGCCTTCCAATCACTCGAATCGTGGTCGATATCCTCGAGCGGCTGGACGCGCGGCCGGAAGAACTGGTAGGTGTTCACCTTGTTGAACGTCACACACGGAGAGAACACGTCGAGCAGCGCGAACCCCTTGTGCTCGATGCCCGCCTTCATCAGCGATATCAACTGCTTGATGTTCCCAGTGTAGCCACGCGCCACCCAGGTCGCTCCGGCGGTGATGGCATTGGCGATGGGATTGATCGGAAGTTCGATGCTGCCGTGGGGTGAGGTCTTGGTCTTCATGCCGAGTTCGCTCGTCGGCGACAGTTGGCCAGTGGTGAGACCGTAGATCTGGTTGTCCATGACGAGGTAGGTCAGATCGACATTGCGGCGTGCGGTGTGGGTGAAATGGTTGCCGCCGATGCCGTAGCCGTCGCCATCGCCACCCGTGACGACGACGGTCAGTTCGTGATTGGCCATTTGGGCACCGGTGGCCACGGCCAGCGACCGACCGTGAAGGGTGTGCATCCCGTAGGCGTTGAAGTACCCGGGAAAATTGGAAGAACAACCGATGCCGCTGACGGTGAGAACTTCATGGGGCCTGAGCCCCAGCTCCACGCAGGCTTTCTGCAAGCAACTCAGGACTCCAAAGTCGCCACAGCCCGGACACCAGTCCGGATCGACTTTTCCCTTGAAATCCTTTGGCTTCAACTGAACGGCCTCTTCGACTACGTCTTGGGTGACAGTTTCTACGGACATATTGTACCTCCTTAAACCATAATTTCTTGAATGGGGACAGAACGGTCCGTCTTCCCGGCGAGCTGCTCCAGTACACCGTCGACGATGTGGTGGGGCATGAACGGCTCTCCGTCGTACTTGCGGATATGCCCGTCTACGGCGAGCCCTGTCTCGCTACGCAAGTAGCGGTAGAATTGACCGGAATAGTTGTTCTCGACGATGATGGTTCGCTTGGAGCGAGTAATGACGTCGGTTAAGGTGTCCACGTGCAGGGGAACGATCCATTTGATCGGCAGATGGTTGGCGCTAATCCCCGCCGCTTCCAACTGCACCAGCGCTTCCTTGATGACGCCATAGGTCGACCCCCAACCGATCAGGGTGACGTCGGCATCTAAGGTG
>CATMIM010000139.1 GCA_950068635.1 uncultured Candidatus Poseidoniales archaeon | reverse complement strand
GATGACGCCGGCCCTGAATCCGTTGTCGCTGATGGCGATGAAGGCCCGAAGACGCTCGAGGTGTGGTACACATTCAACGCTGACAGCAAGGAGGAGGTGACCTTCCTCGCAGCAGTCGCTGATTTCGAAGCGGCCAATCCGTCGATCACGGTCGAAGCGACGTGGGTTCCGTTCGAGAACGCAGATCAGGTGTTCATGACCGCGGCGCAGGGCGGTGAAGCACCGGATCTGGTGCGCCTCTCCAACGACCAGCTCGGCAAGATCGGCGAGGTGCGCGTCGATGGCTATCCGTTGCTGGAGGACCTGCGCCCCCACCTGACTCCGCTTGAACGAGCCCAGTTCGACCCGCGGGCACTCTCAGCGATGCACTACGGAGATGCCCTGCTGGGCGTTCCGGCGAGCCAGGACTGCCTCTCGCTCATCTACAACAAGGCGCTGTTCGATGCGCAAGGAATCGGCCATCCTGATGAGAACTGGACCAGCGCCGATCTCCTCTCCGCGGCGGAGAACCTGACCTATGGCGATGTCCAAGGGCTCGCCATGCCGGTGAAGGAGACCTACTGGTGGTTCCCGTTCCAGGAGGGATTCGGCGGTCATCTGTTCGACGAGCAGGGGAATCCCACCCTCGACTCGAACGGTTCAGCAGCAGCGATGGACTGGATGATCGCCTTGGAGAAGGAGCATGGAGTGGTGGCCACTGGTACGGGAATAGAGTCGATGAAGACGCAGTTCATCTCGTCGAAGGCGGCGATGGTGGTCGATGGTCCGTGGAACTGGGCGATGTATGAGGCGAGCAGGATCGAAGTCGGACAGGCGCTCCTGCCGGTGATGAGCGAGAGCGGGCTGCGCGCCTCGCCACTGGTCACTTTCAAGGGGTGGTCCGTGACCAAGCAGAGCAGCGAGAAGGTCGCGGCGGTCGACCTCGCTCTGTGGCTGTCTTCTGCTGGAGTCCAGCGCGACTTCGCGCTCGACACCTACACGATGCCGACCGCGCTCGAACTCTACGATGATGAGGAACTCACGACCGATCCTGTCATCTCGGGATTCCTCGCCCAAGCCCGCGAGGGCACCCCAGCACCTTCGACCCAGGGGATGTCCTTCGTCTACTCTCCCATGGGAACGGCATTCAACCAGGTCTACACCGGGGTCGCCACCGCCGAAGAGGCGCTGGCCGCCGCCAACATCGAACTCATCTCGATGCTGGCTGGAACCGAGGTGGCCGACCCCTTCCCACCTGTCCCGGGATATCGCAGCATCACGATCACGGTTGATTCGGACCCGATGGCCGAATCCTACCTGCTCGTAGTGGATGGTGAGAACCATTCGTTGCACCCGGACAGCGCTGATTGCTGGGCCGCCGACGCCTCGTTGACCTGCAACCTCACCGGGATGGTGCCTGGCAAGATGCACGAGATCGAGGTATATGCGTCGTCAGGGGGGGGTGATTGGGCCCTGTTGCACGAGTTATCGGCCTCCACAGAGGTGGAGGACGTCCTTCCACCTGCGCCGGACACCTCTCCCATCCTGTTCGCCATCGGAGCGATCGCCGTCTCGCTGGTCGCCCTGCTGTCATTCCTGCGCTGGCAGGACGCACGCGCCGGCAGGACCAGCTCTCGTCTGGCCCACCTCTACGTCGCACCGGCGCTGCTCGCCTTGGCGATCCTGACCTTCTATCCCGTGTTCTACGGCATCTGGCTCTCGTTCACCGACGCTGACCAGACACATCTGGGTGAGCAGGCGTGGGTCGGTCTGTCCAATTTCGTGCAGGTGTTCACCGCATCAGGGTTCCTCAGGGTGACCTTGTTCACGCTGGTATGGACGGTCGTCAACGTCGCCGCGCACATCGGATTCGGGCTGCTGCTCGCCATCATGCTGAACAGCAAGCACATCCGCGGCCGTACCGCCTACCGAACGGTGCTGCTGCTTCCGTGGGCCATTCCATCCTACATCTCGGTGCTCGTCTGGCGGGGGATGCTGGAACCGGCTGGATTGGTGAACGACCTGCTCGGGACCGACCTGAACCTGCTCAATGACCCGACCGGCGCCAAGGCGCTGGTCATCATGGTCAACATCTGGCTGGGAATACCATTCATGATGATGTCACTCTCAGGTGCGCTGCAGGCCTTGCCGCGTGACATGTACGAGGCGGCGGAATTGGATGGTGTGAGCCCGTGGGACTGCTTCAGGCACCTGACCCTGCCCAACCTCAAGCCTACGTTGGTTCCGCTGTCGCTGCTCGGGTTCATCTGGACATTCAACATGTTCAACGTGATCTACCTGATGACCGGCGGCGGTCCTGACCTGTGGTTCGGTGAACCCGGCTCCACTGACATCCTGATCACCTACGTCTACGACGTGGCATTCCGTGATGGCGCCTACGGCGTTGCCGCGGCGTGGTCGGTGGTCATCTTCGCGATGCTCGTCGCATTCTCCTGGGTCTACCTGAAGCGGACCAATGCAACGGAGGCGGTCGTGTGAGTTCGGACCTGGCCAAGCGGCATTACCGCCCGGTGGAACTCTCGACGCTGCGCGTATGGCTCACCTTCGCCATCTGCGTCAATCTGGCGATCATCCCGGTGGAGTGGCTGCGCAGCAGTGACGGGATGTTGCTCTCCTGGCTCGACGTCTGCATCCTCGGCATCCTGCTGATGATGCTGCCTGCTGAGGGGGAGGGCGCCCGGCGGGACTTCGCCATCGTCGTCGCCGGGTTCGCCATGGCATCCGGGTTGCTGAGATTGGCCATGTCCGACTTCGTCCTGTTCGACGTGTGGGCGAGGGCGTGGCTGATGCTGCCTGCTGCCGCGGCCATCTGGTGGCTCTCGGCGCCGCATGTATCCGCCTGGGTCAGAGGTGACATGACCGTCGAGGGAGCCGAACGCGGTCTCGCCCGCAACCGCTCCCTCGGGCCGCGGCTTTCAGCCGCCGGCGTGCACATCGTCCTGCTTCACGCAGTTGCGGTGGTGCTGATTCCGGTCATCTGGATCCTCGACACCGCCATCTCGCCGGGAAATGCCCTCGGAGGAGAGGTGTTCGACGCCTTCACCGGAGCCCACTTCTCGAAGGTCCTGAGCGGAGAATCGTTCTGGATCTGGCTGCGAAATTCACTTGTGGTCAGCATCGGCACGACGATGCTCGGGCTGGCGTTGGCGGTTCCCGCCGGTTATGCCTTCAGCCGCTTCAGGTTCAGGGGGCGTGAACCTGCGATGTTCTCCTTCCTGCTGGTGCAGATGTTCCCGGGAATCATCATCCTCGTGCCCTACTTCCTGGTGATGAAGTCCCTCGGTCTGCTCAATTCGTCGCTCGGGCTGATCCTCGCCTACTCCGTCACCGCTCTGCCCCTGTGCGTGTGGATGCTCAAGGGGTTCTTCGACACGATTCCCCGCGAACTCGAGGAAGCGGCACTGCTCGACGGTTGCACGCAACCACAGGTCTTCCGCAGGATCGTCCTGCCACTCTCCTTGCCGGCCGTGGCCGTCACAGCGCTGTTCTCGTTCCTGGCGGCGTGGAACGAGTTCCTGCTGGCGCTCACCTTCAACACCTCCAACGACATGTACACCCTTCCGGTCGGACTCTCTTCGATGATCTCCGCCACCAGCCAGTCCTGGGGTGACTTCGCCGCCGCCTCCTTGCTCGTGAGCATTCCAGTGGTGATTCTGTTCATACTGTTCCAGAGGTTCCTTGTCGAAGGACTCTCAGCAGGAGGCGTCAAGGGGTGAGCGAATGGTGGAAGTGAGGTTCGAAGGGGTGACGAAACGCTACGATGACGGAACGGAGGCGGTCATCGACCTTGATCTGACCGTGAACGATGGCGAATTCCTGGTGCTCGTGGGGCCCAGCGGGTGTGGCAAGTCGACCAGCCTGCGCATGTTGGCAGGACTCGAGGATGTGACCGAAGGGAAGATCCTCATCGATGGCAACGTGGTGAACGACCTGCCCCCCGGCGCTCGCGATGTGGGTATGGTCTTCCAGAGCTACGCGCTCTACCCGCACATGACGGTCAGTGACAATCTCTCGTTCGGCCTCAGGATGCAGAAGGGGGAGGCGCGGCTCTCCGATTCCGAGATCGCCATCCGTGTCACCGAGGCAGCCGAGTTGCTGGGGCTCTCCGAACACCTGGCGAAGAAGCCGAAGGAACTCTCTGGCGGCCAGCGCCAGCGCTGCTGGATCGCGATGGTGCTCGCCCAGCAGACCGATTTGATTTTGCTGGATGAACCCACCACCTTTTTAGACTTGAAGGTGCAGGTAGAGCTGTTGGCGCTGCTATCTCGGCTGGCCCACGACCATGGCCGCACGCTGCTGCTGGTACTGCACGACTTGAATCTCGCCGCCGCTTACGCCGACCACCTAGTCATGATGCGCGACGGGCAAATCGTCATCAGCGGCACGCCAAGCGATGTGTTCACCGCGGCCAACCTAAAGCGCGTCTTCGACTTGGATGCTCACATTCTGCGCGACCCCGCTAGCGGCAGCCCAGTGTGCGTGCCCTTCACCTCGGCGACGTTACAGGCAGCCCTATGAACCACACCTTCTGCGCGGATTTAAGCC
>CATMIM010000138.1 GCA_950068635.1 uncultured Candidatus Poseidoniales archaeon | reverse complement strand
GCAGGGTCATGGTGAGCGCATCTCAGCCGATGAGTCATTCGATTTCCAACAGAGATTCTACGACACGGATGGCAACCTGCTCACAGGCGTCATGCTCAACTGGACCTTCACACACGCCGGCCATTCCTATGACCGCACGAACGATCTCAGGTCGAGCGGCGGGGTATGGTATCCGCAGTTGGCTGGTCATCATGACGTGCTCGTTGAAGCGGGAGGGGTCTTCTACCAGATCGGCATCGACGTAGACCCGGGCATGCCGCACACGATTCGTTCGCTGCAGCCGGACGGATTCGTCATCATCAGCGGCGAATTGGTGGAGTTGGTGATCAACGCCACCGATCTGGATGGCAACGACTTCGGAACCGATGTTCAGTGGATGCTGCCGCGTGATTCAATCGAGTTGGAGAATGGTTCCCGCAGTGGTCACTACCTCGCCCGTGGGCTCCTCGCCGGCGAGCACACGCTCGCATTCACCACCGGCTTCGCCAACGGCGAACTACGTATCGTCGTCAGACCAGGAGCGCCTCGCGACATCGAGATCGAGTTGTCGCGTGACAGCGCCAAGACAGGAGATGTGCTCGATGTCGAGGTGCGGGTGCTCGACTACGGCGGGAACCTCCTCGCGGTGGACCCCGAACAGGTGGAGGTGACCACGAGTACAGGAAAGATAGCCCATGACACCGGTACCCATTGGCGGTTGCTGCTCGACAATCCCGGTGTCCAGCAGCGCGTCCACGCGAACTACTCCGGCATGCACACCAACGCCACCATCGATGTCGACGCTGACCCGCTGTACGCCTTCGGCGCTTCGGGACTGGCTACCACGCTCGGGGGCGCTGTGATTGGTGCCCTGCTCCTGTTCCTGCTGCTGGTCGGACTAATGCGCTCGCGCGCCCGGAGGGAGACCGCTTCGCTCGAACTTCTCTACGAGGAGGACGTGGAGCCGAAGGAGGCGGCACCGGTCGCCACGCTGGCAGCGCTGCACACGCGCCAGTTCCGCCGTCCTGCCCATTCCAAGCCCCTGCGCGATGCCCATCTGACTGGACCTCCGATGGCAGCACCAGCCGCCGCCACCTTCCAACCACACCCGCAGCATGGCTGGAACCCCTACCAGTACGCGGCTTGGATGCAGGCGCAGCAACCGCAACCCGCTCAGTCCCTCGCGCCTGCCCCCTCCACTCCACAGCGCATCGACCCGCCGGCGCAGGAGTCTGCAGCACAGCAGGCGCCAACGACCCAGACCTCAGGGATGAGCTTCGACTCTTCTGCGGCGGTGCCCACCGTGGAAGTTGCGACTGCGGCTGCCGCGAGCAACGAGGACGAGGCTTGGACCGATGAGCGGATTCGCCAGTGGTGCGCGGCCCAGGGTTGGGATGAAGCGCAGATCTCCGCCTACCTCGTGCAACTCCATGCGACCACGGCTGGCAGCGTCGCTCACGAGCCGGAAGCGGAGGTTCCCGTGTCAGAGAAAGCGGAGGAGCCAGCCGTTGTTCCTGCGCAGCCCGTGCCTGACAGGCCGGCTGACGTGCGCGAATCGGGTGTCATGAAAGCGATGGACGGAACAGAACAGGGAAGCACCGGCTGGTATCTGGATGCTGAGGGGCGACCCTCATATTGGAACGTGGATGCGGCGGGCAACTGGGAGAGGGGAGAATGAGCGACATGCCACCCGGCCGACGCCATCCGCCCTTCGTGCTGCTGCTCATCTCCCTGCTGTTGGCATCATCGCTGACATCCCTGCTGCCTCACGAACTCTCACCTCAGGTCAGTGCTGTCTCAGGCAGGTCCTGTGGTGGACCGGACAACGTCACCAGCATCGAGATCCTGCCTCCCGGGCCGGTCTCCGTGAAGGCTGATGGCAGCCAGCTGTTCGACATCACGCTCAAGGATGCGGCAGGGCTGATAGTCGACGGCAGTGCCGACTGGGGTACTGACAACGGGACGCTCATCGTACAGAGTTCCACCTCCGTCCTCTACTACCCGTGGGCGATCGGGAGCCACGAGGTGTGGGCTTGCGTCGGCGATGTCAACAAGAGCGTGGTCATCGACGTGGTGATCGGTGTGCCGGTCGATATGCAGTTGACCGCCGACGACAACAACATCACCGCCGATGAGACGCTCGTGCTGAATGTGCTCCAGTTCGATTCGCGCGGCAACAGCGGCCCGGTGTTCACATACACGTCCAACTGGGTCGTTCCTGAGGGATCAGCGATCGAGTTGATTCCCGGAGAATCGCCTCGATGGATCCCAGGCCCGCTCGGCCGGTTCAACATCAGCGTGTCAGTGGACGAGTTCAGCGACACCTGGGAGGTGAACGTCAGCCGCGGTGCCGCCCAGAACCTGTTCATAGAGCATGACAGCGTCTCGATCACCTCAGATGAGGCGCTCGACCTGACGATGGTCGTCGCGGACCAGCGAGACAATCGCTGGGAGGTGAACGGCACCTGGTCAACGATCGAGAACGAATCCAGCGCCTGGTTGACACAAGATGGAGCGACGGCGACCTTCGAGGGCAACAAGGTCGGCTCGTACACGGTACGAGCGATCTACAGCGGGCCGGACAATGGCAACATCATGATGATGGACGAACTGACCATCCAGGTGACCGCCGGCGATATCGCCCAGATATCACTGGCGGGACATGACTCGGACCTGCTCACCGGCGAGTCCTTGGAACTCTCGCCGGTCGCCAGCGACCTCGATGGCAACATCATCACCGACGCCACGTTCAACTGGAGCGTCGACGGCCCATCAGGAGACGCCGCGATCGATGCGCCGAACGCGACGTTCACAGCCTTGGTACGCGGCCAGCACAACATCTACGCCGAAGCGGATGGCATCTTCGCACAGGTCCGCATCCAGGTCGAGTGGTCCCCGCCGGTCGACCTCAACCTCACCGATTCCGACGGCGACTGGTACCTCACAGTCGTCACAGGCGAATCGCTGCAACTGCATGTGTCGGGACTCGACGTGATGGGCACTTGGCACGATTACAACCCCACCTGGCAGGTGGATGGCTCGCATGGATCGATCGAGGTGACCGGTGGCGATGGTGACTTCGTATTCCACGCCGAGGGTGTAGGCTGGATCCAACTCAGGGCATTCGTCGGCCAGACAGAGCACACCTTCCTGGTGAACCTGCTTCCGGGGCGACTCGACGATCTGGTCATCACCGCACCCGAGGGGGGCACACAGGGGGAGACAGTCCAGTTCACCGTAGAGGGATTCGACGTCAGTGGCTACCCGGTGGCCATTCCTGCGTGCGACGTGAATATCGTCTCGACCGCCGGGGAGGCGACCTGTGAGGACGATGTATGGACGCTGAACCTGGAGAACCATGGTCCGCAGCAATCGATCAGGGCCACCTACGATGGTGCTGAAGGGAAACCTGCCTTCATCGACGTCCAGTCCACGTTGCTCTCCGGTCAACTCGGCACCAGCGAGGATGTGATGGCCTTGGGCAGCGTGTTCGTCGGGCTGCTGATAGCCATTCTGCTGCTGTTGGCGTACCGTCGAGCCGGAAGGCTGGCAGATGACCTCGAGTACGTGGACGATGACGAGGATGAGCATGAACCGATACCGGTTCCTGCTCCTGTTCCCGGCCTCACGGGGATGCCGCAGCCTGCCGCTGCTGTACCTCCGATTCCCCCAGGCATCGTCCTACCCCCCGGGCAGATGCCCCCACCGGCCGCTGCAGGCGCCCCACCACCGCCGAGTCCGGCTGTGGCCCGCGCCATCTCCGGTCAGCGTGGGAAGCGGAGTAGTCGGGGGAAACAAAGCGCGCCGAAACCCGCGGCGCCGCCGCCCGCGTTCCTGTTCGGCCGGGGACTCGCCGCCAACTCGACCACCGCCGCTCTGCCCCAGCCTCAGCCCGGGGTCTTTGTTCAATCAAAGCCTGAGTATGGATGGGGAGATGCTCCTCCGCATCCGGGGCCCTTGTCTGATGAATATGGCTGGGGGGCGGGCACAGGACCGCAGGCCCCGCCGCAGGCCGCCACCGCTCCTGCGGCTGAGGTGGAGGAAGGAAGCGACCTGTCCAGCGCCTTGGCTGCGTTCGGCACGGCCGAGACCGAGGAGGCCGAAGTCGTCGAGGATGCCGAGGAAGTGGACGATGAGCCCGACGCTGTCGAAACCGAAGCCGAAGCGGAGGGCGGAGAGGCCGTAGAAGACGACGGTTCCGAGGATGACGGCGATGATGATTCCGAGGATGACGCTGAAGTGGAGGCCGAATCCGACGAGCATGACGACGAGCAAACCGAGATGGATGCCGAACCCGAATCGGACGAGGACTCTGCCGACGAGGATGGGTCTGAACTGGGCGACGGCGAGGAGTGGGCCAGCGACTGGGATGATGAGCTGGAGGATCCGTGGGCTGAGTCCCAGGAGGATGAACTCGAGGGGGAGTCTCCAGAGCCAGGCCTTGGCCCGATGACCGAGAACGGAGAGTTGCTGAAACCGCTGCCCGGTACGCGTGCTGGTGAGTCGGGATGGTATCTTTTCCCCGATGGAAAGCCATCCCTGTGGGAGTTCCGTGCGGTCGGCTGGGAACGTGTTGAGTGACGAAATCGCAGTTTCTCTGCCAATAATGGGCAA
>CATMIM010000137.1 GCA_950068635.1 uncultured Candidatus Poseidoniales archaeon | reverse complement strand
CGAGTCATGCCATTGCGTCTCTTCCAACGGGAATGCGTCAGCGCCGTCGTCCGTGGTCCAGATGCCGGTCGGATTGCTCCAGCCGTCTGCATCAGAATCCGGACATCCGAATCTGTCCGCTGTCGAGGTTCCATCCTGCAACGGGCAAGCGTCGCCATTGGTACCTTCCACATTGTCACCGTAGCTGTCGAGGTCGGTGTCCACCCACTGGGTCGGGTCGAAGGCGTAGGTGTCCTCTGTGTCGGCCCAACCGTCACCATCCCAGTCCGGACAGCCGCGCTTCATCCCTTCAGAGGCGTTGCCGACCTCCTTCGGGCATCCGTCGAGGGTGTCGAGGTAGCCATCGTCGTCGTCGTCCGCATCCTCATCGGAATCACGGCAGCCGTCGTTGTCGAAGTCGGTCCCTATGGACGAAGTCCAGCCAATGGCCCCGCGTGGGCAGCGGTCCATCTGGGGTGCCCCGACAGTGCATGAGGAATCAGTGATGGTCCCGTCGCAGACCGTGTCGCCATCGTCGTCGAGGTCCTCGCCGTCATCACGGCAGCCGTCCATGTCATGGTCGGTCTGGCTGCCGGAAACCCAGTCCAGATCTCCTCTCGGACAGCCATCCTGCGAATCGTAACGACCGTCGTTGTCGTCGTCCGGATCCTCGTTCGCAGAATCTCTGCAACCGTCCCCGTCATGGTCAGTCCCCGGGCCGGAGGTCCAGCCGAGGTCACCATAGACGCAGTCGTCAACGTCCGAGAGGACACCATCATTGTCGTCATCAGGGTCGCAGATGTCTCCGAGGTCGTCGGAATCGTGGTCATTCTGCCCTGGATTGCTCACGTTCGGGCAGTTGTCGTCATCATCGGCGATTCCATCCGCGTCGATGTCTGGGAATGGATCCATACGAATCACCCGATGTGCGTAGGCATCGACGTACCACAGCTTGTTGTCCGGCCCGACCTCGAGTCCCATGATCGACTGGGCGGTCGTCTGGGCGGTATCGAGCAGAGTTCCGTCCAGCGCGTAGGCGCGAATCTTTCCGTTGCCCCTCTCCGAGACGAACAGCGTGTCGTTGTGCAGGGCGATGCCAGACGGGTTGTGCAGCCCCGATGCCAGCACACCGTTGTCCACTCCCGTGATCTCGCTGTACTCGGCGAGGGACGAATCCCTCTGGGTGCTGTCCCCCATGATGTTCGTGGTGGTGGTGGAGGTGTCGTCGGTGTCGACCCACAGCACCCTGCCCATTCCCGTGTCAGCGATGTAGAGTATGCCAGTCGACTTGTCGAGGATCATGTGCCCGGGGACACCGGCCTGACGGGTGGGTGTGATCTCAGAGTAGCGGCGGACGATGCCGTCGGCGTGGTCCTCCCCTCCGGTGTCGTGGTCGCTCTGGAAGTTGTAGTAGACCAACTCACCATACCAGCCGTCGTTGTACCAGTAGGCGTTGCCTGAGTCGTGGGCGATGCCCACCCCGTTGGGGCTCTCGTGCAGCATGTCGAGGTGGCTCCCCAACTTGTTGTTCGCTTGGTTCTCCATGGCGAAGTGGGAGAGAGCCGAAGGCCAGAGTGCCGGCCCCATGAAATTGTTTCCCGGATTGTTCTGGCCGTCGTAGGTGTTGCGCGTCTCCTGCGCGGAGGAGAAGATGTAGTCGAATTCGCTGTGAGACTGCCCGAAGGCGAACGCGCTCGGCTCCTCCATGAAGTGGTTGGCGTACCTGTCCTTGCGGTTCATGGAGGACTGGGATGCCTCGCCCGCATCGAAGATGATGGTCATGCTGTCCGTGGCTCGGTTGATCACCCACAGTTCGCCCGCTCGCGACGGGTTGGGATGGAACTCCAGGTCACGCGGGACGTTCAGGTTGTCACTCGCATCGGCGATGATCGTCTCGTCGAATCCAGAGCCGAATTGTTCAACATTGGTGGTGCCGGAGTGGTTGCTGCGCGCCTCGGCCTCGGTCACAGGAACCAATGCCAACATCGTGCTGCTGATGAGCATCAATAGAATCGTCACGACACATAGCGTTCCCCGCACGTCACTTGGGCGCATGCTTCCCCCTCCCCCACTCCCTATTTGATTGCTTTTCTTGCATGGCCCACGTCTACACAATCGGTCACTGTCCGAATTGCAGGGCCCGTAGGGCCCAATCCTGTGGGCAATGGCTTGATTACCAAACCGTCAATCGTCCGTTTGTTGGTATCATGAGAAGCGAGTTCCGCGGCTGGTTCGTTCTGACTCTATTGTTGCTGAGCGTTCTGCTTCCCTTGGCAGCAGTCAATGGACAGGATGAGTGGCCGAAGATTGGCGATTCAGATGAGGGTCAGACCTACGAATCCGAGAAGATCGAGCTGACGAAGATCACCTCGCGCGCTGGCGGCCGCGCTGCCTGCGGTGCACCTGCCTCGCAGAACGACATCGGCATCGCAGGGGATGCTGGCGACAACATGTCCTACGCCAGGCCCCTTGGTGATGACCCCCAATTCACCAGCAAGACGGGATGTGTCGACCTGAACGACTACTACGACTACTACACATTCAACATCACTTCCTCGGGGTTCGACGTTGAATTCGAGCTGACGATACCAACTCCGGCCGGCACCAACGATTTTGACCTCTTCCTGGAGGATGCGAATAGCTCACTCTTGGATGAGTCGTGGGGTAACAATCCAGTTGAGGTCGTGTCTACTGCAGGAACCTCCGGCTCAGGTGTCCCTGGACTCTACTATCTCCTGGTGTCACAGTACAGCGGGGACGGCGACTACACCTTGGAGGCGTGGACCAACACCAGTCTACCTCGGCCTGACCTCACCCCCTCCAACATCGCCGGAGACCTGAGCGCGGTGGATGTGGGTGACGTGGTCAACGTCAGTTACACGGTCGCCAACATAGGTGCTGTCGACCTGGTGATCAACAACACACAGAATGACTCCTACGACATCTTCTTCGTTCTCGAGGATCCCATGGATTCCTGGAACGTCCATAGGTTGGAGGACTCGTATTCCAATGAATTCTCGGTACCAGGACCGATGCTGGCGGCCAACACGAGTCAGCAGATGTCGACAGCGGTCACGATTTCAGACAACATCCCCAACGGCACATACCTCTGGTCTGTCCAGTTGAACACATACAGCAACGTGACCGAAAGCACCCAGACGAACAACATCGACTACAGTTCGGCGGCCATCAACGTCGGCGCGGTGGTCACCTGTTTCGGTACAGGAGCGGACGCTGGCACGGGCACTGATGCCGGAGATGAACTGGCGACGGCGATCGACCTCGGATACCAGTACAATGGTACCCTGACAGGATGCTTCGATAGCCAGGATGGGGTGGATTACTACTCCGTGGACATTTTCGACGGACAGAACCTGACCATCTTCCTCGACGGTCAGACGGACGCGGACAACGATCTTCGTCTGTTCGACACGGTGGGAAGTCTGGTCAACTGGTCGACCAACCCCGATGATATGGAGGAGAACGTCTCGACGATCGGGACGAATTGGGCCGGGGCGGCCAACACGTACTACATCGAGGTCTCCAAGTTCTCTGGCGCTGGTGAGTACACGCTGCACGTCTTCACCAATGGGAGCTCGCCACCACGGGCGTGCGGCTGGGATAATCAGGATGACCTCGGTCTCGGTGACGATGCCGGCGCCGCAGACAAGGCCTCGTCACTTGGTGAGAACCCCACGATTACCGGTTGGGGCTGCCTTGATGATATTGACCAGGCGGATTCGTACGCCTTCGACCTCGCTGGGATGTATGGCGTGAGCATCGAGGTGAACATGAATAGCAGCACTCTGGATTTCACGCTCATTGTCGCTGATGGTCAAGGCAACGAGTTGGCTAACATCAATTCGGAAGGTCAGCCGATGTACTACGACACCAGTGCCATCAGTCCCGCGGATATCGTTGGAAGTTACCTGATGACGGTGCTCGCCAACGGTCTAGAGGGAAACTACAGCGTATCGATGACGCTCATCGACCCTCCGCCGCCCGATCTCGTGGCGGCGAACGCGCAGTGCCCCGAGGTGCCAGAGGGAGCCTCAACGGATGTCTCCAACGGGACTGAATTCTCATTCAGCATAGCCGGAGATTCGGTGCTCGGACCGAGTACCATGCCGTTCTTCTGGGAACTCAATCTGGTCGCTGATGACGGCACCCAAGCCGCCTTGCTGCTCCACGGGTCATACACTGATGCACTCGCTGGAATGGATGGGGAGATCATCTCTGAATCAGGATCATTCACGCTCGCTGACGATATCCCCTTGGGCGTCTACCACTGCGAGTTCACCATCGACTCGGCAGGTGTGGTCGCCGAGATAGATGAGTCGAACAACGTTCTCCACGGAGCAGATTTCAATGTCATCCTCAACACCAATGTTGACCCTTGGGAGGGTGATGACGACCATGACGGGTTCCTGAACGAAGATGACGACTGTCCCGACAGTAACGGAAACTCGACGCAGGACCTTGTCGGATGCCAGGACATCGACGGGGATGGCTGGTCGAACACAGGTGACGCTTTCTTCACCGACCCCACGCAGTGGCTCGATACCGACGGCGACGGATTCGGTGACAACGCCTTGGGCTTCCAAGGAGACCAGTGCCCGAATGAGG
>CATMIM010000136.1 GCA_950068635.1 uncultured Candidatus Poseidoniales archaeon | reverse complement strand
CCAGCGCCGCCATCGCGTCGGACGGGTCATACTCGACCCCGACCGTCTCGAGGCGCAGCGTGGCACCGTCGAACAACTCGATGTCCTGGTATTCTCCAGCGGGGATGTCGACCTCCTCGACCGGAGTGTGGTGCGGGATGTAATCGGGGGAGTGCAACTCCGTCTCGTTGTCCTTGACATAGCCATAGGAGCGGAAGAACTCGTCATTGTTGGCGAAGGTGACGCATGGACTGATGACGTCTATGACGGCGATGCCGCGGTGGCTCATGGCAGCCTTGATGAGCGCCGTCAACTGCTTCTTCGAGCCCGAGAACGAACGCGCCACGAACGAGCAGCCGAGGTTGATGGCCATCGCGCACAGGTCGATCGGGTTCTGCCGGTTCTCCTCCGCCTTGCGCTTGCGGCTGCCCTTCTCGACGGTCGCCGAGTACTGTCCCTTGGTGAGGCCATACACCCCGTTGTTCTCGATGATGTAGACCATGTTCAGGTTGCGCCGGATCGCATGCACGAACTGTCCCATGCCGATGCTGGCGGTGTCCCCGTCACCAGAGACCCCGATGAAGCACAGGTCCTTGTTCGCCATGCAGGCGCCGGTGGTGACCGAGGGCATGCGGCCGTGCAGTGTGTTGAACCCGTGGCTCTTGCCGAGGAAGTAGGCGGGAGTCTTCGACGAACAGCCGATTCCGCTCATCTTGGCGATTCGCTCGGGTGGGATGCCGTTCTCCCAAGCGGCGTTGATGATCACGGTCGAGATCTGGTCGTGGCCGCATCCGGGACACAGCGACGAGGGCTTGCCCTGATAGTCAGATTTGGGCAACTCGATTATGTTGAGCTTGATGGTCATTCGTGGACCTCCTCGAGCACTTCCATGATGCGTTCCGCGTACACCCGCGCACGCGGGGGAATCCCATCGGAGAAGGAGACAGAGTGCACCTTGGGAACTAGTTCGATCGGCAGTTCCGTGCGCAGGATTCCGTACATCTGCCCGTCGCGGTTGATCTCCAGCACGATGACAGTCTCGTGGCGGTTGACGAACTCCTCGACGTGTGAATGGAGTGGCAGGGCGCGCACCCGACACTGGCTCACCTTGAGGCCGGTCTCCTCGAGGATGTCGTCGATCTCCTGAATGGTGTTCTCCATCGAGCCGTAGAAGATGATGCCCACCTCCAGTTCCTCTTCCTCCCGCAGCACCGGCGCCGGGAGTTGGTCCCGCGCTCCTTCGATCTTGCGTGCGAGGCGCTGCATGTTGGCGGCGTAGATCTCCGGATTCTCGGAGTAGACGCCGTCCTCGTCGTGGCCTGTGCCGCGGTAGAGTATCGGTTCAAGACCGGAACCGGGGAGCGTGCGATAGGCGATTCCGTCGCCGTCGACATCGCGGTAGCGCCCGTATTCCGGAACAGCATCGAGCGCCTCCTGCGTGCGGATCACCTTGCCGCGGTCCATCACGTCGGGATAGTCGAACCCTTTGCACACCCAGCGGTTCATGCCCAGGTCGAGATCACCGAACCCGAACACTGTCGTCTGGTAGCGCTCGGCGTAGTCGAACGCCCGCCAGGCGTACTCGAAGCACTCCTCGACCGTCCCCGGGATGAGCACGATGTGCTGCGTGTCACCTTGCCCAGCATAGTAGACCAGCGTCAGGTCACCCTGCTGCGTGCGCGTCGGCAATCCGGTGGACGGGCCGACCCGGTTGATGTCCCAGAAGACGGCCGGCACCTCGGCGAAGTAGGAGAGTCCGATGAATTCGGACATCAGCGAGATTCCAGGTCCGCTCGTGCAGGACATCGCTCGGATTCCAGCCCAGCCGGCTCCCACGACCATCCCCGCCGCCGCCAGTTCATCCTCGGCCTGGATGACGGCGCAGGTAGTCTTCCCATCCGCATCCACCCTAAGTTTCGGCAGGTGGTCGATGAGTTCCTCGGCGACCGATGATGCGGGGGTGATGGGATACCATGAGAGCAGTCCGATGCCACCGAATATTGAGCCGAGCGCGACCGCCTCGTTGCCTTCGATGAGGAATGCATCCGGGTCGCGCTCGCGCTCTTCGACGACGTACGGGTCGCTGACCTCGAGTTCGTCAACCACGAACTGCCTGCCAAGTTGCACCGCCTCCAGATTCAACTCGATGGCCTTCTGCTTGCCACCGAACTGCTTGGCGAGCGCCGCCTCCAACTTCGCTTCGTCCAGACCGAGCACCTCGGCGAGTACGCCGACGTAGACGATGTTGGCGATCATGCGCGACAGTTTCGGGTTCAGTCCGCGGGCGATCCTGGTCATCGGGACCGGATAGAGGATCAGGTCGTCACGCTCCACGGGCAACTTCACGTCGGAATTGTAGATGACGACCGTCCCCTGCTCCAGCTTCTCGAGGTCACCCACCCACGAATCCTTGTTCATCAGCACCTGGATGTGCGTGCGGTCCCCCGGAGCCTGGTAACCGGCGTCGGAGACTCGAACGATGTACCATGTCGGCAGGCCAGAGATGTTGCTCGGGAAGAGGTTCTTGCCGCTGACGGGGACCCCCATCTCGAACATCGTCTGCAGCAGGATCAGGTTGGCGCTCTGGGAGCCAGTCCCGTTCGCCGTGGCGATGTTGATGGTGAAGTCGTTGACGATGCGTTCCATCCTTCTCAAATGCCCCTGAAGACTCGGTTGCTCTGCCTCACCACGTGGGTTCCCTCGCCCTCACGCTGTTCCGCGCATACTTCATGACTTGAGACTTTGTGTCGCTCATGCAGTCAAGGAAGCGCCTCTTTGAGGCGAAATAATGCCTCTGAGGGCTGCTCTGCACTCAAGGCGCGGGGTTGATGAATGAGGCCCGACTCGGCCGCCCCATGATTCCGCAGGGCCTGAAGGACGCATGGGAAAAGGCGGAGGGGTTGATCTCCCTCAACTCATTCGGCGATGCGCTGGATGGTTTGCGCGAGGCGTGGGATGATTTTGGCGACAAAGTGGACCATCCGAACACCTGGAAACTGGTCGGTGATGCCAAAGCCGGTCAGGCGCGCGAGATGGATCCCGTGAATCGCAAACTGCTGCGCTCCGCCCACGCTGATTACCAGAAGGCGCTCAAGAAGGACCACAAGCACCGCGCCGCCAGACGTGCGGACAGCGCCCTGCTCGCAGAACTCGATGGCATGGGGGTGCGCGCCACCAACTTCCCGGCTATGTTCGACGATGGCGCGCCGACGGTCTACGGACTGCTGGCGATCGTCGTCTCGGTGATGCTGTTGCTCACCACGCTGAAGTATCTCCCGGAGATCAAGGACGCACTCGGACTCGGCGAACCGTGGGACGAACCATACACCGCCACACTGACGTTCGAACTCTTTGCGGACGATGCGCCCAATACGGTTGAATCGTTCAAGATTCACGCCAGCGCAGGCACCTACGACGACGTCATCTTCCACCGCATCATCAACGGATTCATGATTCAAGGCGGCGACATCGAGAACGGCGACGGCACCGGTGGTTATGCCGCCAAATGGTATGGTCAGGGTGACCAGAACGACCCGAAGACGTATGTCGTTCCCGATGAGTTCAGCCCTGACCGGCGCCACTACGTCGGCGCGTTGGCGATGGCCAATTCAGGCGTCAACACCGCTGGCAGCCAGTTCTACATCGTCGACAAGGAGGCTTCGGACAGTTCGAGCGGTGAGGCGGGTACCCACTGGCTGAACGGATACGACCAGAACGGTCAGGCGAAGTCGTGTGGCGGTCAAGGTGTCTCCTGCCATACCGTGTTCGGTCAGGTGATCGGTGGCACTCACGAAGGCAAGGATCTCGGCGGACTCGCTGTGGTAGACATTCTCAGCGAGGTGAAGACCAACGATCAGGACCAGCCACTGCTTCCATCGTACATCCACAGCATCGAGATAGACGGCAACACCGCCATCATGCGACTCGTCATCCCTTGAGTTGGCGCATGGTCAGATTGAAGGGTGACACCCTCGCCCCTCAGGGCGAGGATGTTCGATGAGCGCCGATGCCTCGTTCGAGACGGCGGACGGCGGCGAGGGCCGCTACCATTCGCTGCAAGCGGTCGAGGACGCAGGTCACTGCACGCTGAGCAGGCTGCCGTTCACGATTCGCCTGCTCCTCGAGGCGGCCCTGCGCAAGAGTGACGGATTCCTCGTGACCGATGAGGACGTGCAGCGCATCGCTGCATGGACGCCCGACATGTCCCCCGGAGAGATTCCCTTCATGCCCAGCCGCGTCCTGCTGCAGGACTTCACCGGCGTTCCCGCAGTTGTGGACATCGCCGCCCTGCGTGAAGCGATGGTGGAGTTGGGTGGCGACCCGGCGAAGGTGAACCCGCAGGTGCCGGTGGACCTGGTCATCGACCACAGTGTGCAGGTGGATGTGTCAGGGCTGTTTCCCGACGCACGCGAGCGCAACCTGGAGTTCGAGTACGAGCGCAATCTCGAGCGCTACCAGTTCCTCAAGTGGGGCCAGCAATCCCTCGACAACTTCCGTGCCGTTCCCCCCGGAAGAGGAATCGTCCACCAGGTGAATCTCGAATGGATCGCCTCGGTCGCCCGCGAGGAGGATGGAGTCTGGATTCCCGACACGCTGGTCGGTACCGACTCGCACACCACGATGATCAACGGACTGGGCGTATTGGGTTGGGGCGTAGGCGGCATCGAGGCTGAGGCTGTGATGCTCGGCCAGCCGATC
>CATMIM010000135.1 GCA_950068635.1 uncultured Candidatus Poseidoniales archaeon | reverse complement strand
TCGACCTCCTACGAAGACCACTGCGAGGGCAATTCATGGTGTCTCGAGCGCAGCGAATACCGACCGCTGGAGCCCGCCTTCGGTCACGTGCCGTCACACGCGGTGATGGTCAACCCGAGCCACAGTTCTGACGCCAAGATCGCTGCCGTCACAGCAGCGCTGCTGGCGCTCAATGAGGGAGAGGAGGGCCGAGCCATTCTGGGGAGTGTGCTCAACACGCCCGGAATCACAGCGGTGAACAGCGCCACCCACCTCGCCTCCTATTCGGATGCCATCTCCAACATCCCAGGGATCCAGCAGTACTTCGCCGAGAGCTACGAGCAGACCGGCTGACCGAACCAGCGAGGCCACCCACATGCCCGAACCCATCCTGCGGTTGACAGGGGTCGACATCGGCTTCGCCGGCGAAGAGGCGCTGGTGCACGAAATCAATCTCGAGGCGTATGCGGGAGAGGTCATCGGACTGAACGGAGTGTCGGGAATCGGGAAGACGACGCTGCTGCGAACGCTTGCAGGCTTGGTCCCGCCGCTCATCGGCGAACTCGAGGTGCTGGGTCAGTCCGACCTGAGCCAGTTGCCGCGTGGGAGCATCGGATACATCCCGCAACGGCTGGGATTGGTGCATCATCAGACGGTCGGATACAACGCGCTGATGGGAGCGCTTCCGGGTGCCTCGTGGTGGCAGACGCTGCTGTCGCTGCCGAGCGGGGAGATGCGCCAGGCGGCGCGCGATGCGGTAGAGGCTGTGGGCCTGTCCGAGAAGATGCTCGACCCGGTGTCGCTGCTATCCGGTGGAGAGCAGCGCAGGGTCGCAGTGGCACGTTCATTGGTGCAGAGACCACGCCTGCTGCTGGCGGACGAATGCCTCGGTGAACTCGATGAGACGACCAGCGAGACGGTGGCGGTCCAGCTCCTGAGCCTCGCCCGCGAGCATGACACCTGCATCGTGCTGGTCGACCACAGCCCCGCGCGGACGGCAGCGCTGTGCGACCGTGTGCTCAATTTCCGCAGAGGGCGGCTAGTCGAGGACGAACCCGGATTGATCCGCCTGCCGATGCTCGGAGGTGACAACTGATGGCGGAGCGCGGACGACTCGCCTCGACGTGGCTGATGCTGCGCAAGCGTCCGCGCCTGCTCACACTCATCGGACTGGGATTGCTTGCCATCCTCGTGGCTTTGCATCTGCAGATCACCGGCCCGAGCCTCGCCCAAGGATTCGACAACCTGCTCGTCATCCTCGCCGAAGCGTGGCCGCCCGACTTCTCCGTGCTCACCAACAGGGCCTCGTGGGCCAACCCGCCGTGCAACTTCGAGAGCGACGTGCTGTGCAGCCCGGCGGTCATCGGATTGGTGCAGACGCTGGAGATCGCCTTCCTGGCGACCCTGTTCGGCATGGTCCTCTCACTCCCGCTCGCCACCATGGCCGCCCACAACCTGAGCCCTGCCTGGCTCTCGAGTGCCATGCGCAGCCTGCTGGCGGCGTTCAGGGTGCTTCCGAGCCTCATCTGGGCGCTGCTGTTCGTCATCATCGTCGGCATCGGTCCGCTCGCCGGCGTGCTGGCGATGACGCTCTACACCATCGGTTATCTGGGAAAACTGCAGTACGAGGCGTTGGAGGGAGTGGGCAGGCAACCCTTGGAGGCGGCGCGGGCGATGGGCCTGTCACGGGCGCAGGTGGCGCGCTACTTCGCCATCCCCGAGGCGTCGAACTCGCTGCTCTCGCAACTGCTGTTCATGTTCGAGTACAACGTCCGCCATGGCTCGGTGGTAGGGTTGGTGGGTGCAGGCGGGATCGGCTGGTACATGCAGTACTATCTCGCACCGTTCCGGCTCTACGACCGCGTGCTCGCGCTGCTAATCGTGCTCTACGTCACCGTCGTCATCATCGACGCCGTCAGCCTGCGCCTGCGTCGCCGTTTCATCGAGTCGGACGAGCAGATGCGCCGACCCAACTGGAGGGGCGTGTTCCTTCCCTGGAAGTCCGATTGATCAGGACATGTCCAGCAGGACCTTGCCGATGTTCTTGTGATCGTGCAGGTACTCGTGAGCGGCAGCCGCCTCGGCCAACGGGAAGCTGCGGTCGATGACCGGGTCGATGGCACCCATCTGCATGTGGCCGATGATCGCCGCGAGGTACGAACGCATGAGTTCCTGATCATCCAGTGTGCCCATGTGCACCCCATGCACGGACTTGTTGGACATCATCAGGCGGAAGGGGTCGAAGCGCGGTGTCTGTTTCCAGGCCCACAGGGTTCGCAGGTACGCCCTGCGCTTGCCGGGTGCCGCCGCCGAGAATCCGTAGACGCACAGGTGACCCCCTGAAGCGAGGCAGCGCAGGCTGTTGCGCAGGTTCTTCCCGCCCACAGGATCCAAGATGACATCCACGCCGCGCCCGTCGGTGCGCTGTTTCACCACAGAGACGAAATCGTCGTTGTAACGGTCGATCGCCACCCCTCCGTTCGCTTCCACGACGTCCGACTTGTGCCCGCTGCACGTCCCGAGCACCAATCCCGCTCCCTTGATGCGGCAGATCTGCAGGGCCGCCGTCCCGACACCGCCCGCTGCTCCGTGGATGAGCACCGACTGGCCCGGTTGCAGGTTGGCGAGCGTCACGAGCATGTGCCAGGCGGTCATGTGCGTCACAGGCATCGCCGCCGCCTGTTCCAGCGAGACACCATCCGGCAGGGCGAACGTCTGTGAGGCGGGCAGGCAGACATGCGTCTGCTGGGCTCCGTTGGTGACTCCGGCGACCACCGCTTGGCCGAGATCGAAGCCGGTCACGCCCTCGCCGAGCGCATCGATGTGGCCGGACAGTTCGTATCCGGGCGTGAACGGGTAGGGAGGTCGTGGCTGGTAGAGGCCGAGACGCATCATCAGGTCGGCGAAGTTGATGCCGGCGAACGCGGTGCGGATGCGCACCTCTCCGGCAGCCGGTGATTCCGGCGAATATGTGCCGATCTCGATGGTGTTCGGAGCACCGGCCTTGGTGAGCAGAAGGCGACGACCTTCCTCGGACATGACCTTGCCATCCGCCATCGAGCCTTAGCCCACTCGGTCGCCGAATCGGCTTGTGCCTGTGGAGGGCGTCGGTCACTCGGCAGAGATGCGGATGGCGCCGTCGTTGTAGTGGACGTAGATGTTGTGCGGGATCTTGGCGGTGAGCGCGGCGAGCGCCTCGTAGATGTCGTCATCGCTGACCTTGAACGCCTTGGCGGCGCGGGGGGTGGACCAGCCCACCTTCTCGAAGTCGGATTGCTTGATCCACTCGTAGAGCCGGAGTTCCAGATCCGTCAGGTCCTCGAGCGCCACAGCCATCCCTCGAACACCCGAGCGCGACCAGCCCTATCGCCTCTTCGCCACGCAGGCCATCATGCTCGCTCGACCATGCGCCGAACGCACTCCTCGGCATCGATGTCTCCGTCGAGCAGCGCGTTGAGCGCGCCCACGAACGGAGTCTCGCAGCCGATCTGCTCGGCCTTGTCGCGGAACATGCGCGCCGCGCGCACACCTTCAGCGACCATGTGCATCTCCTCCAGCGCCTCGTCGAGGGTCTTCCCCTCACCGAGCTTCTGCCCCAGAGTGCGGTTGCGGCTGCGCGGGCTCGTGCTGGTCACATACAGGTCGCCCAACCCTGCCGGCCCGAGAGAGGTCTCCTCGCCCGCGCCCAGTTCAGCCAGCAGACGCCTTCCTTCCTCGAATCCGATGGGCACCAGCGCCGCCTTCAGGTTGTCACCGCCGATGCCGTCGCGTAGCCCGTCCACGACACCGCAGGAGAGTGCGATCGTGTTCTTGAACGCCCCCCACAGTTCAGCCCCGGCAGGGTCGTCAGCCGCCCTCAGGATGAGCGTGTCCGTCGACAACCGGTCGGCTATTCGTTCGGCCACCGAGCGGTCGTGAGATGCGACCAGCGCGTTGGTGAGCACGCCGCGTGCCACCTCGGGAGCGATGGTGGGACCGGTGAGCACGACCACGGGATTCTGCTTGCCAGCCGCGGCCAGCCGCTTCTCGATGGCCTCGGAGATGAGTCCGGAGCCGCCTTCCTCCTCGGGAGCGATCCCCTTCGCCAGGTCGAGCAGGACGTGCGAGGGGCGCAGGTGGGGGATGATCTGGTCGACCACCTCGAGGATGACCGACGAGGGGAGCGCGAGCACGAGCACCTCGCTGGTGGCGCAGACGTCGGCGAGATCCATGGTGACGTCGATCCCGGAGAGCGGGGTGTCCGGGAGGTACTTGCTGTTGACAGAGTCCCTCACGATGCTCTCGTAGACCTCCTGCTCGATGGTCCAGCCGTTCACGTTGTGGCCGTCCTGTCCCCAGATGTGGGCCAGTGCAGTGCCCCAGTTTCCGAGGCCGAGCACACCGATGCTGGACATGACTCTCTCCGGTTCACGGGCCCTCGCCCGCCCGTTATCAATCAACCGCGTTGTCGGTAAGGCACGGTGCCGTTCCGAACCTTCATGGCCGGTGGGCCTGCGTTGGTGTGCAGGCAGGGGTTGCCAAGCTTGGTCAACGGCGCTGGGTTTAGGTCCCAGTCCTTAGTGGTTCATCGGTTCAAATCCGATCCTCTGCACCAATTGAACTAGGGGGTACCCTCTAGTTCGTCCTCTATTAATGACACCATCAGAACCAACTAAAAATCGAATATGCTAGATTGCCCAGACGGTGCATCATCGGTTATCTGGAACTCATCAAAAC
>CATMIM010000134.1 GCA_950068635.1 uncultured Candidatus Poseidoniales archaeon | reverse complement strand
CCCCCCCGCCCCCCCTCCTCCGCATCGCTGGCGACCAACCCATCCTGACGCATCCGCTTCAACTCCGCCGAGGCGTGAGGAAGGCGCAGTCCCACGGCCAGAGCAATTCCGCTGACGGTCTCCCCACCATCCGCGAGGTGATCCAGCATGCGCCGCCGATAGCCGCTGCGGATCCGGCGTGGCGGCCTCGCCGGCGTCCTCTCAGCCTCTTCCACCATGCACTCCGCTCCGCTTCAGGCACCTATCGGCAGGTGCTCAGTCCGTTCTGTCAGCATACATGACTTCAAACCTTTGGTTCATTACATTATGTTCCCGATTTCCAGTGGAGAAAGTTTCAATTGTTCACTCACAGTAGGATTCAAACCCCAATGAGTAGTGAGAAAGTAGTCACATTCCGTAACTAACGACGCTCGTCTGTGGCAACGGTTATATCACCGACATAGGTGCACTGACACAGCCGGCGTTGACCACTGGACGCGCTGCATATTGAGAGCCAATTGAAGGAGGAAGAAGAAGCATGAAGACCGTAAGAATCAGAGAGAAGATCAAGTTGTTCCTATCAGACCGCCCGCGAAACACAGCGGAGATTCTGGAGCACATCAACAGCACCATGCGCCACGGCACCACCAGCCAGCAGTTGGGCAACGTGCTGTCAAAGGACAAGGACATCGTGAAGGTGGGCTACATCAAGCGCAGCGGAATTCTCTCCGGAGGCTACGACATCTGTGAATGGGCGACCGTGATCTGGGTTCAGGATCACGTCGACGACTGGGCACCAGGAGACCCTATCCTGCTGGATAAGTCGTTCAACAACCTCTTGCTCAAGAAACCCAATACCAACAACTCCCCCAAGATTGGCGCCCCCATCGAGGCTCCACCCGCACGCGAGCAGCCAGCCAAGGACCTGAACAACCTGAACTGCAACCAACTGAAGGATCTGCTGCGCGAAGCCAGCCTCAAAGTCGGCGGCAGGAAGCAGGAACTGATTGACCGGCTCGAGAAGCACAGTCTGCCGCGAGTCGAGAGCGACCCGATGTACGCCTGAGCATGTGATGTTCGCCCCCATCAATGGATGGGTGCCTAGGATCGTTCCTTGAGCGGAAGTTCAAGCAAACTAGGGCCCTGTGCCATCCACTCCATCCCATCTCGTACCCATTCCCACATCTCGTGCAGACGGTCGGAGTCGACTCCGGCCTGGTCGGCGATGATCCGGATTGCGTCCACCTCGGACGGATGGATCTCTCCATCGGCGGCGGCCAGGAAGATGCCGTCCCTGAGGGCGAGCCTGAGAGTGCGGATGTCCATTTCGACAATCGTCTCCTCGATGTTGAACTCCTGGCGCAGCAGTGCGCGGAACTGCACTCGCAGCTTCGGATTGATGAGCATGCGCCCCATGCGCCACTCGAAGAATGACATCTCCTCCGGCCTGAGCACGGCGTCCGCGTTGGCTATGATCGCGAGCACCGTCATGTAATCGTCCATGTCGATGGCGTCGAACGCGTCGGGTGCTGAGGGCTTCATCATCAATCGGCCGGCCATGAGACTACGTATCAATAACCTTCGGGCGGCCGAGCCGGACCTGAATCAACGAAGAACAGGGGGTCCGGATGAGCCCTCAAGGTTCTAGTTCAGGCGACCAGTCCCCCGAACGAGCGAGGCTGTTCATCTGCGCGCGGTGCGCCAGAGCCGCCTGCGCCGCAGCCGCGTTCTCAACCTTGCCAGCCCATGCCTTCAGCGCGGCTGCCTGCAGCGCCCGACCGTACGAATAGGAGAGCTCCCAAGGGTGCTCTTCGTCGAGCGCGTTCATCGCGTTCAGGTGGGCGGTGGCCAGCTCATCCGACTGTCCACCCGAGAGGAATACGATACCGGGGACATCTTGAGGAACGTGAGCCGTCAGGCAGTCGACGGTGCGGCGAGCGACCTCGTCGACACCGGCTTGAGTCGAGCACTGCAACCCCGAGAGCACCATGTTCGGCTTGAGCAAAGTGCCCGGCAGGTGAACCCCTTGTGAATGGCATTCAGCGTAGGTCGCGTCGAGTGTCCGCGCGGTCACGGCGGCACAGGTGTCTATGTCATGGTCACCATCCATCAGCACCTCTGGTTCGATGACCGGAACCAACCCCTGCTCCTGGCAGATGGCGGCGTAGCGGGCCAGTGCGTGCGCGTTCACTGAGATGCAGGCGTCAGTCGGGATGCCGTCGCCGATGGTGATCACCGCCCTCCACTTGGCGAACCTCGCTCCCAGTTGGTAGTACTCGGCACAACGCTCCCTCAGACCGTCGAGTCCCTCGGTCACCTTCTCATCAGGATGGCCGGCGAGCGCTTTGGCACCGGTGTCCACCTTGATGCCCGGCAGGATTCCACGGCTATGCATGATCTCCGGAAAAGGCCGGCCGTCGTCCCCACACTGGCGAATGGTCTCGTCGTAGAGTATTACTCCAGAGATTGCTGATTCCGACCCCTCAGTGGTGAATAAAAGCCCGCGATAGAAACGACGACTCTCGGCGGTTGATTCGGCGCCGACCGTCTGCAACCGCTTGCCCATCGTGGGTGTGCTCTCGTCAGCTGCCAGAATCCCCTTGCCGGGTGCGACGATCTTCCTCGCAGTTCGCTCCAACGCCTCAGTGTCCATGCTTGCTCCTCCTCCCTCGCGAGCGGGCGGCGTGACTTCAATTAATCGTCCCCGACACTGGCCGGCCAGAAATGATTGGAATAATCTGTTAACTATTGCAATCTAAAATGACCTATTAATTACGAAAAATTATACATAATGCACCAAACATCCTGAGAAACCCGAGAGGTATCATGATGGCTCCGAGAATCTGTGGTGAATGCAACAAACCCGGGCATAATCGACGCACCTGCCCCAAACTGAATCCGGAAGCGGCCGAACGCCGTATCTCCATCGCCAAACGCAGGCGTGGAATGAGGATCTGCGGTCATTGCAAAGATGTGGGGCACAACGTGCGCACCTGCCCTGATCTGCATCCCGAAAAGGCAGCCAAGAGGCGAGCGCGCGGGGGCAGGTCAAAACGGAGGACATGCAGGGAATGTGGAATAACAGGCCATAACCGACGAACTTGTCCCGACCTTTTCCCTGATAAAGCGGCGAAGCGCAAGTCGAGTCGTCGCAGGCGACGCATCTGCAGCGGGTGCGGGAAGATCGGACACAATTCCCGCACATGTCCAGTGCTCAATCCCGACCGGGTCCAGCCACGGCGCGGCGGGCGGGGCAAGCGAGTCTGCGGTCACTGCGATCAATCCGGGCACAACCGTCGCACCTGTCCTGAATTGCACCCTGACAGGGCAGTGGTGAGAATGGCGCGTAATCGCAAGGGAAAGCGCAAGTGTGGAGTGTGCGGGAGGCGCGGACACAACAAGCGCACCTGCCCAAAGGCAAAGTGATCCGATGGCAACCATCACCTGCCCCAAGTGCGGGCAGGCAGACGAGGTCGAGGCTCCTACGGATTCCTGCCTGTTCTTCCACGAATGCTCGGGTTGCCAGGACCTGCTGAAGCCGCTCGCCGGAGATTGCTGCGTGATCTGTTCCTTCGGCGATGATAAATGCCCGCCTAAACTCGACGAGGATTCCAGTTGCGATTGACGTTTTCCAATTGGAAAAATCAGTAAAATGAGGACACATACTGGCGGCTGCGAGCAGCCACGTCGATGATCTCCGAATGTACTGCCACCTGGTCCCCGACCTTCTCGACTCCCGGGAGGTAGCCGCTGCATACCCCGCTGGCGACGAACAAGGCGTCTTCGCTGGAACACAGGTCGTCTCGACCCCAGATGCGATCGACATCGTCTCCGAGCATCTCCCTGGCCCGCCGCTCGTGGTCCTCGGTGGTGGTCACCAACCGACCTTCGAAGTGAGCATCCAGGCCGCGCAGCGCGGTGGCTGTGATGACCCCTTCAGGTGCTGCGCCGATGCCCATCAGCATGTCGATCTCGCTTGCGGGGTCGGCGGCGTCGAGCGCGGCTGATACGTCTCCATCACCGATGAGCGGAACCGACACATCGAGTCCACGCAGGGTCTTGATCAACTTCTCATGGCGTGGTCTGTCCATCACCACGATGCGCAGGTCGCGGACCTGTTTGTCGAGGGCGGCCGCCGCCGCTTCGACATTGTAGCTCACATCCGCTTCGAGCGACACCTCTCCGACCACCTCCGTGGGACCGGCGAGTTTGTCCATGTAGCAGTCAGGCGCATGCAGCAGGTCGCCACGGGGTGCGGCGGCGAGAACGGCGATGGCGTTGGGCATATCGAGCGCGACGTGGTTGGTGCACTCGAGCGGGTCGACGGCGATGTCGACCTGTGGCGCTCCTTCGACTCCCTGCAGGCTGCCGAGCGGCTCACCGATCCACAGCATCGGCGCGTCGTCCCGCTCACCTTCCCCGATGGCCACCCTGCCATCGAACGGTACCGTGTCGAACACGGCGCGCATCGCCTCGACGGCCGCTCCGTCAGCTAGTTTCCGCTCACCGCGGCCCCGCCAGTCGGCAGCGGCGATGGCGGCCGCCACTTGAAGGAAAGACTCTGCCTGAAGGGCGGCCCCGCCCACCAGTCCCCCGTGGATACAGTCCTGGGCGGCATAGTCTTCGGCGTTTCCGGCGTTCATGCTGCCGCCGTAGAGCAGGGAGATGTTGTCGGCCGAGGCTGAAAAGAGACTGCGCAGCGTCTCGAGGATCGCTCCGCCCATGATCTC
>CATMIM010000133.1 GCA_950068635.1 uncultured Candidatus Poseidoniales archaeon | reverse complement strand
CCACACCACTGCTGCCGGCGCGCACGACCAGCCGGTCCACCGAGGCGCTCTCCCAGGCGAGGTCGAGGCTCGGTAGCACGATGAAGTGCTGCACCGGTGAGGATGCGCTGTTGCTCGCGTTGTCCTGCAGCACCGCTTTCAGGGACAGGTACTGCCCCTGCTTCGTGCTCCAGACGATCGATGAGGGAAGCGACGCTGTCAGTCCGGTGCCGAACTGAATCCAGTCATTGGTCACGTCGGGTTGGTCGCCGATGCCGTTGGCGTCGAATCCATAGTACAGCGTGGTGTTCGCCGCATCGATGCCCGAGCGGTCGTCACTCGCCTGCACGCTCACCGTGACTCCCCCGGAGAGGCTGGTGACAAGTTCAGGCAGCACCCAGCCACCGGCTACGGGATTCGTCTGGTCGACCGAGATGGTCGCTGCGGTGGCGCTCCCGGCGTTGCCTAGAAGGTCCACCGCCCGGAATTCGATTGTGCGCACGCCTTCCTGAAGTGCGGTCGAGCCGCCTCCGGTGGAACCGATGTCCGTCCACGTCGAGTCGGTTGAATCGCGTACTTCGTAGTGGTCGATGCCGCAGCCTCCGTTGTCGCTCGCCCCGATGTTCAGCCCACTGAACGCCAGCGAGGTGGCATCGGTCCAACCGCTGCCAACAGAGAGCGTTGGCGTTCCCACATCAGGACCGACAGTGTCGATGCCGATGTAGACGTCCGCCGTAGCTGAGTTCGACGCAGTATCGAACACCTTCAGTTGGGCTGTCCATGTGCCCTGTGCCGGGAAGGAACCGGTCGTCCAGTCCCAGCGGTAGGCGAAGAAAACGGGCCCGTCATTGGAGGGTGTTCCAGGTCCGGGAACCCCGGTGAGGGCAGCGTGGCTCAGGTGGGCGTCGGTGGCGTTCCAGGTGAACGACAGCACTCCAGTGCTCGGAATGTCGAACCAGGCGCGGTCAGAGATGGACGAGCCGCCTCCGAGGTCGGGCGAGAGCACGGCGAACTGCAGGTTTGCAGGGTCGGTGTTGTCGACCGTGAAATTCCCACTCTGACTGGTTCCCAATGAGGCGCCGCTGTCGAATCCTTCCATGCGCAACCGGTAGTCCCCGTCAACCACTCCCGTGGTGTCCCAATTGTGGATCCATGGACTGGAACTCAGGTTCACGAGAGTCGCCCACGCGCTGCCGTCCCATAACTCGAGCAACAGCGCATCCACATCGGTGGTGTTGACCGCCACGATGGTGAACGAGCCGCCGATGACATCACCTTCGTCCGGTCCGCTGCCGAAGTCTGGTGTGACAGCCCTTCCACCAGCAGCGATCGTGCTGGGGGCCAGCAGGCTCGCCAGCAGAACCAGAGCGAGCAGTATGACGCGTGTGGCGCAGCCTCTCATGGTAACGGTGTCAGGACGCCTCGCCTCCGCTTCAAACCTTGCCACGACGAACGAGGGGAATCGTCGCACATGAGGGCCTGAGAGCAGTGGCCGGCGCGCGGGCGGGGGATTGAAGTGCTGCGCACTTCCTCATGCGTGCATGCGCAGAGCGTCAGCCTTGGTTCTCCTGCTGTTGCTCATTCCGAGTTTGCTCGCTCTCGCATCCGTGTCTGGAGAGGTTGCGGGTGACATCGTATTCTCCAGCGACAGCATCTCGTTGGCATCGAACAACCCGACGGAAGGCGATGACCTCGGCATGACGATCACGCTCACGAACAATGCGAGCGTTGAGGCCAGTGGCGTGCAGATATCCCTGCATCCCGACTCGACAGCCAACCCAGCGTTCCACTCTGAGACGGTCGTGGTGCCCGCCTCTGGCTTCCTGCAGGTCGGTGCGACCTGGCAGAGCGTCCCGTTCGGAACACACCTTGTCGTGCTTCAGGTCGCCCACTTGAGCCAGACCGCCTCGGTCAACAGGTCGTTCACCGCCTCCGGGCTGGCGGATCTGGTGGTCACCTCGCTACAGATATCTCCCTCATCAGGAATGCACACCAACGACCTCGTCAACGTCACTTGCGGCGTCACCAACCAAGGGAATGTCGACGCCGCGTCCAGCCACCTGCTTCTGGAACTGAACGGAATGTTGCTCACGGAGTTGTCCGTCGCGCTGCTCCCGATCGGTCAGACAGTGCAGGTGATCACCTCGTTCAACGCCCCGCCCTCAGGGGTTCACGAGTTGATCGCCACGGCCAACTCGCAGTCTGCAGACGGTGTCACCGAGAGTGATTCATCGAACAACAGGAACGTGCAACCGGTCCAATTCACCGTGCTTCCAGACCCTGATTACCACCACCATCCGCAGTCGAATCCCGATGTGCTGGTGTCGACCGAGCCCAACGCGCTGGCAGGACCGTGGACGGTGTCCGGCCAGATTCTCAGGATGGGGGGAGAGGGTGACACCTCCATCGAGGTCGCGATTTCGGTCGTCGAGGTGGGCGGTGACAGGCTGGTCCGGCTGTTCTTCGTCAACTTCAGTGAGGCGGAGCCGCTGGCAAGCTGGTCGCAGACCTTCACCATGCAGGAGTTGCAGATCAGCGATCCAGGCGATTACACCCTCCTGATCGACATCGACCCGGATGACATGGTGGCCCAGTCGATTCCGTTCAACGATGAGACCACGACCACGCTCACGCTGCACGCTGAGCCCAACGTGGTCGTGTCGCAGTTCGCGGCGGCATCGAGCAGCACGGTGATGCCCGGGGATTCTGTTTCGTTCAACGTGACCGTCACCAATGTCGGCATATTGGCGGTGTTCGGCTCGCTGCATGCGACCTTCGATGGCACCCAACTCGCTTCCAAACTGGGGCTGGCGCTTCCACCCGGGGCCGAGAGCACCTACACGTTCACCGCCCCGGCTTCAGGCGATGCCAACGAGGTGCTGCAGTTCATCGCCACCTGGGAGGCATCGGAGGGCTCCCATGACTCGGCCAGCGATGACAACACCGCCACCGGCAGCGTGACGCTGCGCACTGACCTGCGCCTGCGCTTCCTGCAGAACACCGAAACGTGGACCCCGAATCCGCCGCTGCGGCTGGGAGAGACCTATTCCTACACGATCGACATCATCGCTGATGACGGCTCCGGCACAGAGACGTTCACCTGCCTCGACCATACCCATGGCAAGGAGTTGGGCACCCGAACGCTCACGTTCTCCGAACCCGGTGAATCCGCAACCATGCTGTGCTCATTCACCGCCGAGCGCACAGGCTCGTTCGAACTCTACGTGCTGCCTGAAGGTGATTCCGTGGCCACCTGGACCTCTCCTTGGTCGGTGACCGCGAGCGGCGTGACGGTGCAGAATGGAGGTGGCGGCGGCGGCTGGGGAGGCATCCTGCTGCTGTTCGCTGGCGCCCTGTTCCTCGGCGGCGTGCTGCTCGCTGCCGTGGTGCTCACCCGCGCAGGCGAGGGTGATGCGGAGCGGGAGACGTACGATTACTGTCCCGCATGCGAAGGGGAACTGATAGGAGAGGAGGAGCAGTGCCCTCACTGCGACTTCGACCTTGTCAGAGGTTTGTCACAGTTCCATGACTGTGCGGAGTGTGAGGCCGCCATCCCCGACCTGATGGATCACTGCCCCTACTGCGGCGCGACGCAGGACATCACCGAGTACTACGAGAGGCGGGTGCGCAAGGAGGCGCCCATAGCCCCGGATCATGAGCCAGAGGAGACCGAGGAGGATGAGGATGAGGATGAGGATGAGATCGTCCGCGGCACCGAGGATTTCTCGGAACAGTTGGAGTCGATGGGCTGGAGCGAGGAGCAGTACGAGAGCGAGTGGGACGATCAGTTGTCACGGGCCGAGGTGGAACTTGACGATGCCGCCGCCTGGCACGCCACTCAGAAGGAGTTGACGGAGGATGAGGCGGAGGACACGGTCGTCGAAACCGCTCTGCGTCGCTCCGTCGAAGAGGAACGGGTCGACCTCGATGCGATAATCGGCAAGAAGGATGAGCGCCGCCACCTGCTCGACGAGCAGGTCGACCTAACAGCATCGGATGCGGACATCCGCGCCGACATCTACGACATCACCGGTGAGGATGGTGTGCTGCCCGGAGACAGGGTCCAGGTGGACATGGCTCCTGACTCCATGACCGGTGGCGAAGGCATGAAGGAAGCCCGCGATGACATTGATTTCGGTGTCGATATCGATGATGACGCGCCGCTCTCAAAGGGGTCGTCGCCCAGTGAAGCGGAGGGTGGGAAGCAGCGACGGACACTCAGCCGCAGGAAGCCGAACGACGAAGATCCCGACGCCACCTGACCCGCTGGTGTCAGACATGTCGGAGCAACGCCTATGATTGAGCAGTACACAGCGGTGCGGGATGGCCGAGTCGGAGAATGGTTCCGAGGCCCGCGAGGGCGGGGACGAAGCCGACCTCCCTCGGCCCAACGCCCGCGGCATCTGGATCGATGCCGACGGACATCCTCTACCGGTGTCGGCAAGTGACTTGGAGCGGCATACGTACTGCCCGCTGTCATGGAAACTCGCCCGCGAGGGAGTGAGTGGTGAAGGGGAGGAGCTCGATCGGGGAATCGACCGGCATCAGAAGATTCACGAGGCGATCCAGGATTACCATATCGCGGACCTGAAGGCTCGTCGAGAGATGATCATCTGGACCTGGTGGTTCGCTGTGGTCGTCACCCTGTCGGTGGACGCAGCCGCCTTCTTCTTCGTTGGGGAGGGAGTCGTCGACGAACAGAACACCACCCGGCTCTCCCGCTACCTCGCCCTGCTCG
>CATMIM010000132.1 GCA_950068635.1 uncultured Candidatus Poseidoniales archaeon | reverse complement strand
GAGACATACCGCTGCGCGATCTCGTCTCGCCGCTGAAACTGATCGTGTCCGATGCGCACCTGCACCTGAACCTGGACTCCCCCGATGACCTCGAACCCTTGTCAGAGTTCATCGCGAGTCGCGCTTGAGTTGGCTCACAGCGCCACGAACAGACTGGTCACGTACATCACCAGCAACCCAGCGAGCACACCGCCGTGCACCATCCAAGGGTCCCATCCCTCGTGCTTACGGGTGCTGCCGAGGATCTCGACGACGACATAGAGCACGGCGCCGGCGGCGATGGCGAAGAACAGGATGGCGAGGGAGTTGGAGAACCAGGAGAGTCCGATGAACGTCCCGATGATGGTGGGTCCACCGGCGAGCGCGCCCAGTCCCGCGAGCCGCTTGAGGTCGAGATCTCGACCCTCCCTGGCAAGCGGACCGATCACCGCGATTCCCTCGGACAGATTGTGCAATGCGAACCCGAAGACCAGTGAGGCTGCCAGTGCTGTGGCACCGGCGCTCACCGCGATTCCCACCGCCAGACCCTCGCCCATGTTGTGCAGCCCGATCGCCAGCGCGATCAGCCACGCCATCGACTGAGCGCTCGTGGTGTCCGACACCTTGCGAATCCTGGCGTCGGTCCACACCAGCCCCAGCACCCCGATCGCCAGGCCGGCGACGAGGATGACATATCCCGCGTACGGAGCTAGACCCTCGCCTACCAGATTGAATATCGTCTCATCGAGCGCCGGCACCGACCCCGTCGTTGTATCAGCAACCTGCATGGCGGCGATGAACGCGTCCGCGCCCTCCATCGCCTCGGAGCCGAGGTCGATGAGCAGGAAGAACAGGATGCCGACAGTGAACGACACGAGGAAGTTCAGCCACCGCTCCGGGATCTGCTTGAGTTTGTTCAGCGGCAGCATGCCGAGGTAGACCGGAACCACCCCGATGTAGAGCCCCAGCAGGATGGCCAGCCACAGTGTCTCGAGCATCCGGTTCAAGCCCCCCTCGCAACGACCGTCAGCAGTCCGTGCATTCCCGCATCGTGGTGTCCGGGAACGTTGCACAGGTAGGGATAGGTGCCGACAGCACCGGCGGTCATCTCCCAGTCACCGAACGTGAGCGAGCCCAGCGGCACGCTGTTCAACTCCTCGAACGACGCCGTGCCATTGGTGACCTGCTCGTTGTGCACATTCTCCAGCACGTGACCGGTGACCGAGAAGTCGTGCGCATCATTCGGTCCCGCGTTGATGATGCGGAAGCGCACTCTCTCCCCCTCCTCGAGGAATATCTGCGGTGTCAACGGTGCCGCCCGGCCGTTGATGACCTGCAGACTGCCCTGACGGGTGACCTCGGGCCCCACATCTCCGAGGAACAGCAGCACCTCATGGTCGACCGGCATCTCAGTGCCGTCGATCACGATGATCGCGCCGTACAACCCACGCTCGATGCCCTCACCGCTCTCAGGTATCGTCAGCCCCGGCACGAACGGGTCCTCGTCCAGTTTCCCCACGCTGTCGTGGTAGGCCCAGGTGCCGACCGAATCCGGCTTCGCCTCGAAGTAGTAGGTGCGCGAACCACCCGGAGGCACGTAGGACCGGGAGAGGAAGGTGCCGTCGCTGTCCGCATCGAAGGCGAGGCCGTGTGCATGGAAGGAGACGATGGTCGACAACCGGTTGGTTAGCGTGACCTCGATGGTGTCCCCGACGCGCGCGCAGATGGTGGGACCGGGAACGGAGCCGTTGAACGTCCAGATGGGAATCTCGTGCCCTGCGCCGATCTCCCACTTCGTAGGTTGGGCGGTCAACTCGTACTTGCGCACTGCATTGCCCGGCGCCAGGTCGCACAGCATGTCGGGCTCGTCATGGGCTGCTGTATGACCCAGCACCTCGGGTTCGGTGCTCACCTCAGGGCCGAAGTCGAGCAGGAAAGTGGGAGTGAGCAACTCGAAGAGGACCAGCAACACGAACGCGATCGTCGAGGGAGAGAGCGCCATCATCTTGGGTGAATCAGCTGTCAATGCGCATCCTCTCCGTGGTAGTAACTCTCGACATCTCCGACCGTCAGGTGTCCCATCATGCCGGCATTGATGTGGTCATAGACATGGCAGTGGTACATCCATTCACCCTCTGCGGAGGCGTTGAATTCGAACACGGCGACATCTGCCGCGAGCGCGTTGGCCAGCGGGATGAATCCCTCGGGAGCCGGCAATTCAGGGTGGTGAACGGCGGAATGCGGGGAGAGGAACTTGTTGTCGATCGGGCGTCCTTCATCGGCATCGAGCCAGCGATGTCCATGGATGTGGAAGGTGTGCTCCTCACTCGGCCCCGCGTTCACCAGATACACCCGCACCTGCTCATCGGTGTCGAAGTTCCAGCGCGGCATCCACGGGAAGGCCTTGCCATTGATGACGGCCGCATAGGTGTCCGGATGGTATGCGGGTTGGAATTCGCCCATCAGCACAACGATCTCATGATCCACTTCGGGAATCGAGTCACGCACGATGAGCACGCCATACAATCCTCTTCCGATGCCTTCGTTGCCGTTGGCCAGATCATGGTACAGATAGGCACCCGCGGTCGTCGCTGTGAAGGCGTAGGTCGCTGCTGCTCCGGGTGCCACGGATTCCGGATTTGAACTCCCATTGGCTGCTGGCAGGTGAACGTGGAAAGAGACCGGCACGCTGAGCTCATTGTTCAGGTTGACCTCGATGCGGTCGCCGATGTCAGCGCACAGAACCGGACCGGGAAGAGCATTCCCGAATGTCCACGCATCGATCGTGGTGCCAGCGGTGAATTGCCATTCTGTCGCCTGCGCTGTGAGGTTGACTTCGACTGTTGTTGAATCGTCCGTGGTGCAGGCGAGTTGGGGTTCGGTGTGCTCTCCGAGGTGGCCCTCGATCGGCACGTTCGCCAGCGGGTCGAATTCCTCACCGAGCAGACCGGTTGAAGGTGAGGCGGTCACGATGATCAGCAGCACCAGCAACAGGGCGATGATCACACGTGGTCCGGGGAGTTCGAGTTTCTCCATTCTGGGCACTGCCGGTGGCTGCGGCCACCATAGGTGGCCATATCAATGTTAGCCTAGGCTAACATTATACCTCAGGCACCCTCGAACTGCTGCCACCATTCGGGATTGTCGCGTATGAACGCCGACAATTCCGCCAGTTTCTCGACCGTGTCAGGATGCAGGTGGTGCTCGATTCCCTCGGTGTCGATCTGCACCTTGCTCTCTTCGAGACCCAGTTGGCGCAGGAAATCGGCGATCACTCCGTGTCGGTGATACAGCATCTCCGCCAGAGATCTCCCGCCTTCGCTGAGTTCGACCTCGCGGCCGTAGCGCTCATAGACCACCAGACTCGCCCCAGCCAGTCGCTGCAGCATCTTCGTCACGGTGGGTTTGCTCACGTGCAGGTGCTCGGCGATGTCGCCTGGGCGCGCCAGTCCATGCTCCTTGATGAGTTCGAAGATGACCTCGATGTAATCCTCGAGGCGCACCGAACTACGGCGGGCCGCATCGCCGCTTGCTGGGTCGTGCGCCCGCTTCAGCGCATCCAAGCGTCGCTCCTCGTCTGTCACGGCTGGAGCCACGCCGCTCCGGCTTGAATCGCTGTCGGTGTGGCTGGCGACCCTCCATCAGTGGAACCTGCCCAGCGCGTGACACACCCTGTGCTCAATCCGGCGACGGCGGAATGTACGGCTCGGTGGGCGCTGCTGAACGTCGCCTTCACATGATTGCCGTTACGCAATCACAAAGGCACACGACCTGTTCTCGGATTCGTGACCCACCCTGTGCTGAACTGGGCGACGGCGAATCTCGCCGCTGGCAAGCAGGTGGCGATGGCCACCGTGCTGTCCGCCTCTGGATCGGTCCCCGGCAAGCCGGGTGCGCGCATCGCTCTCACGAGCGACGGTGAGATGTTCGGAACGGTGGGCGGCGCAGGTCTCGAGTTGCAGATCATCGAGCGGCTTGAGACGATGCTCAACGGGATGGGCGGTCAGCCCGGCGGCGGAGTCGAGACCTTCCAACTCCAGAAGGAGGCGAAGGGTGAGGCGGGAATCCCGCTCGACAGCCTGTGCGGCGGCCGCGTGACCGTCGCCCTCGAAGTGGTCCATCCGATGCCCCATGTGCTGCTGTGCGGGGGCGGACACTGCGCGCAGGCGGTGGCGGCGGTGTGTGACAATCTGGAGTGGAAGCACTCGGTGTTCGACGTGCGCGCCGACTACTGTGACCGCGGCACCTACCCTGATGCCACCGAACTGCACCACAACAGTGCCGCTGACTTCCTCGCCGACGAGGACGCTGCCTCGCTCGCCCGCTTCTCCGACATACTGCTGCTCGGCCACGACTGGGTGGTGGATGAGGAACTCCTGCTCGGTCTGCTCAAGGCGCGCCAGTCAGACCCGGACTCCTGGGGCTCTCGAATCGGTGTCATCGGCAGCAGGAGCAAGTGGCAGGCGTTCTGCAAGGCAGCCGAGGAACAGGGCATCGATGCAGCCTTGCTAGACGAGGTCGACTGCCCCATCGGGCTCAACATCGGCGCGGAATCACCCGCGGAGATCGCTGTGGCGGTGACCGCCCAGCTCATCTCCCGCATCAAGGAACAGGATCCTCAGGATTCAAACTGGCGGAACGCTTGACATTCCAGAGCATGTAGGCACCCGTGATTATGAGGCCGAGTGAGAACAGGCAACCGCCAAATGAGGCCAGAAATAGACCGTCGATGGGTGCTTCTCCCCATT
>CATMIM010000131.1 GCA_950068635.1 uncultured Candidatus Poseidoniales archaeon | reverse complement strand
GTATCGAACCGTCGCGCAGTCGGAACCACCTGCGCCAGGTCCTCCACGACAGCAGCGCTCGCCTCCACAGAATCAGATGCAGTCGAGCACTCAGCGGCCAGCCGAACAGCAGCAGCACAGCCATCAGCAGCAGCGGTACTTCGAGCAGGTAGGGTTGGATGAGTGGCAGCACACCATAGCTCGGGACGGACCAGACGGGGCTGGTCGGGGTGGTGATCAGCCAGGCGACCGGGAGGGAGATGAGCAGCCACCACAATGGAAGCAGGAGGAACGCGATGGCGATCTTGTAGGTGCCCGCGGCAGACGCCATCTTCTCCTCGAATGGTCTCGCCAACTTGCCTGCCAGACGGTAAGGGGGGTATGATCCGATCATCGCTCCCCAGGCCATCATGCCGATGATCCAGGCTGTCGACCACACCAGCAGCACAGCCGCTTTTGCCAGTTCATAGTAGCCGGGTCGTGAGTCCCGCTCGTAGAGTTCGAACTCCTTCAGGCCATGCTCCTGCATCCGCTCCGAATGCGCCGCGACCTCATCCCTGAGTCCTTCCGCCTGTTCGGGCTGCTCCTCGAGCATGTGCAGCCACGCAGCGCGTGTTCGTTGCGCCCCGAGAACCGATTCCGCATAGGTTGGGGCGCCCCTCCTTCCCTCAGCCCGCGCTCGGTGCACCCAGACGAGGCTGCGGGTCCGCCAGAGCAGTTTGCGGTCATCCCAGTTGTCGAGCCCTTGGCTCGAGCGTTCCATCTCGACTGCCAGCAGGCCGGTGACCGCTTGCACCCATGCACGGTCCGCTGCTTCGGCCGCGTCGAACTCGGCAAGGAGTTCCTGACTTGGCTCGGGGGCACCATCTTCCTCTGGCAGTGGTGGCAGTTGCATCGGGGGGTGGACCTGCAGCAATCCACGTTCGCGGAACTTGTTCTGGTCTGTGTAGTGGATGCCGACAGGGACCAAGGCTGGTTCGGAGACTCCGGCCTCGCGGGAGCGGCGGATGGCGCGCAGCATGATTCGTGCCGGACCGGTCTTGATCCGCTCAGGCCGGCTGCCGAGGTGCGCCGTCCCTTCAGGGTAGATCGCGCAGCGACCCTGCTCGACGAGGATTCCGGCAAGCGTGTCCAGCAGACCCTCGTTGGCTGCACCTCGTTCTGCCTGCGCTCCTTTCTCTCCTTTGTCAATCGCTCTATAGATGGGTTTCGCTCCGACGGAGCGCATCACCCTACCGAGGATGGGGTAGTTGAACAGCGTGTGCTTAGCGGCGAAGGTCAACTGGCCCGGGATGCTGGAGAACATGAACAACGGGTCGATCATCGAGCCAGGATGCCAGGCGGCGAACAGCACCCCCCCCTCTTCGGGTATCCACTCGTGGTCGACGATGGCGTGCTCTCGGAACCAGGTGTCGCAGATTCCTCGTGACAACCATCGGATGGTGCGGTATGAGCGCGGTGGCCGCGCATCGCCCTCGTGCAGCCACGCCATGACCCTCCGCACAGGGCATCCGGCACATAGCCGAATCCCCGGCCATTGTTCACTGGGACACCGACCTCGGCTGAAGGTACCGTCTCTCTCTCTGTGTTCTAGTCTACACAACGTTCAATTCTCCCGGCGCGCGCGAGGGGTGGGGGACTGTGTATGAGTACGGCGAGAAATGTTGGAGTATTGGTAGTAGGATTTCTGCTCCTGGGAGTCAACCTGCTGGTTCTAGGACCGATGGCCACGGGAGGAGTTCAGGGGGCGGTGGATGAGACATTCGCCACCTACCCGAAGGACAATGCGTGCGCCAATGACGATTGCAGCGAGTTGAACGAGGATTGGGTCACATCAGTATCGACCCGGGATTACTATGCGTGGCACCTCACGAATATTGACGACGTCGACTACGTTGATCCTGTGTTCGTGAAGGTCGGTCCGGTCACCTATGAGATCACGACGGAGAGAACGCTGCTCGATCACGACGCGGACGCGGGCACGCTCACCTATCGGGAGGAGAAATCCTACGTCTGGGCGGGAGGTGTACCCGGCACCACCCCGATCACCGGACTGAACATCCTCTATCAGCCGCAGCGCATCGCGGCGACCGCGCTGATCATCGATTTCGCGATGACGTTCACCAAAGCCGGATTCACTTCTGGAATGATGGGGAACGACATGAACATCACCGGCGCCTCGCTCGTGACCGCCGCTCTGGTCGCTGAGGATGTAGAATCGCTGGGACTTACCGACGAATCGACCGGGTGGCACGCCAAACACGCCGAACTGGACTCGTCGGTCGCCGACGACATGCTCAACTCTCGGTTGACCTCGGGCGGCCAGGACATCTCCCTGACCAGCAAGTGGGGACCGATGATGTTCATCTCACGCGGCAAGCCCGATTGTGATGTCGATCTTCAGGGACCAGATGGGGGTACCGCCGAAATCGGACCTAACACCACGGAACGCGCCGCTCTCTACGGCTACCTCGACATCAGTTCGAACCTCTCGACTCTGCAGACCTGCATGCAAGATGGTTCTGTCTTCCTCGACCTGTTGGAGAAGTGGTACGCGAACGGCGGCTACGCTCCCGCGGGAATCGAACTCGTCCCTCCAGAGCACGCCACGAATGGCACGATGGTGTTCCCCGGTGTGTACACCGACGGCGTCGAATGGGACGACCCGTCCAAGGAGGACTCCTGGAGCGACCGCGTCAAGGCGGTATCGGGCGCGGACATCGCTGCCGCCGACGTCTCCGAACTGCTCTATGCAGGAGATGGAACCGGTTCTCCCAAGGGTCTGTTGGCCACCAACTCGGGCGGCTCCTCATTCGGCGTCTACGCGTTCCTGGGGTTGTCGAAGGACGCCGCCAAGGAATCCTACGCTCTCGATGACGCCCAGTACGACGCCATCTGGGCTTGGGCGGACGGCTGGATGAGTGGCGCAACTGAGTTCCCGATGGCGCTCAGGGACGGCACAGGTTCGCTCAACTCGTCCTCGTTCATCGCGACAGCATTCGTCAACGAGGACCCGCTCAACGGTGGATTCCTCACGGCCAGCCTGAACGTCGGAGGCATCTGGGGTTCCGGGGCGTTGAAGTGGTTGGGTGCGACAGGGAATGTAGCCCTGACCGCGGAGCAGGGCCACAACATCCTCTACGGACCTCTGGGCATCACCACCGCCGCCGCCACGATGTTCCTCTACGGAGAGACCACCGGCGAGACGCCGCCGTTCCACATGGATACGCTGGAGCTGTCGGCAGATGGCGAGGTGCTGCCTTGGGACACGGCCTTGGTGGCCAGGCTCTATGGCATCGACAACAACTCGGCAGAAGCATTGCGCTATTTCGTGAACACGCTGATGTTCAACTGGCAGGTACCCGAGAACCTAATCTCCCTGTTCGGAGAGGAAGCGACCGGCTACCCGGGAGCGACCGAGTGGGTGACGCACACGGTGGACCAGTGGCTGTTCGGCTGGCGCGACCCGCTGATAGCGCAACTCGAAGGCGACGTGGATGATCTCAGGCTGGGATGGGTGACACTGGAGTCGAACAAGACCTACTTCGGCTCGGACGGAGTGCTCAACGGAAACGGATCAATCTACAAGATATGCACAGGGGAGAATGACGCCTGTGACAAGGGTGAGATGATCGAGCAGGACGGCTCGACACAACTGTTCTGGCGCGACGATGAGATGGAGGTTGCCAGTTTCGGCAGGCTCGCCCCGATATCACTGGTTGGCACCACTGGCGGCTTCATCACCGGAGATGGAGACAAGGTGAACATGGGTGACTACGCAGTCGTCGACCTCGTCAAGACAGGCGAAGGGGACTACCACGGATTGCCGACACACACCTACCGGGCGACCGCCGACGCACCATCCCACAGCATACAGGCGAAGTTGATCAACACGAGGACGTTGCTCGACATCTTCCCAGGAGCAGTCCCGGTCTACTTCAGTGGAGAGGTGAACCTCGAGGTAGAGCCTACGTCGAACCTGATCATCAAGGGCGGCTCCACCAGCCGTTTCTACCTCGATACGCGCCCGATGGATGTGCAGGCGAGCACCCCAGCCACACTCGACGACCTCACACCGATATTCGAGATCCAGACGAGCGGTGAAGCGGGCGAGGAGAACGCCGCTGAGATGAAGTCGAAGATCACCCACAACCAGCAGTTGTTCACCTACTGGACCAATTTCGACGTCTGGGTGGACTATGTCACGCTGCTCATCTACATCGTCGCCGATGTCGCCATTCTGGCTGGCGTCGTCCTGATCACGCGCGGCGGAGACCATGCACAGCCCGACCTAGAACTGGAGCCGGACATCACCTTCGGTGCCGCCGGGGAGATCGGCGACGCCGGCGGGGGAGCCGGCGAGGACACGGGTGTGGGCGATACCGGCGGCGGCGAAGTCAGCTGACGTCAGTCCATGTTCCGGGAGAACCCTCATCTATTCACCAGGTTGTAGAACCGTTATGGCAGAGCAGTCTGATGACCGCAGCAGGTTCAGGAACATCGTTCGACCGCAACCAGCACAGCAGTCCGCACAACCGGCATACCAGCCAGGGATGACGGTGGAGCAACCGGCGGGAGTGCCGCCCGACCTCGATGCGGCGAAGGCGGGAATGGTCGTCTCGGTGATCGGTGGCGTCATCGCCATGATGTTCGCCATCGGGAAGTTCATGACCAGCGAACTCGACAGCGACATGGCATTCCTCTACCTCGGTGCGGGAGCCTTCCTGCTGGTCGTCCTCTCGGGGGGTTTCGTCGAACTGCAGTT
>CATMIM010000130.1 GCA_950068635.1 uncultured Candidatus Poseidoniales archaeon | reverse complement strand
CCCACCACCTGAATCCGTTCCGGAATCTGTGGAACAGGAGAGTGAGCCCGAGATTTCAGAGGAGCCTCCCGCGGCCGAGCCTGTCACTGCTGAACAAACCGCTGGGTTGGAGGTCGAACTGGATGTCATTTCAGACGAGCCGGAAATAGTTGAAACGGAGGAGGACGGCGAGGAGGATGGGTCCGAAGAGCAGCCACCAGACCCACTGTCCCCACATCCCGACGCGGTCCCGGAGTTGAAGATCCCCCAGATCAAGAGTGAGACGGGCGGCCCGCCGTTCAGGCGCAGGCGACAGCGCGTGAAGACACCGAGCAAACGGACCACTAAACTTGACCGGCGCAGGTACATGGAGTACAAGGTGGACCTGCGGGAGATTCTCGAAGAGGAAGATGTCCCCGAAGAACATCGTGCCAACGTGCTCGGGACGACATGGGCCAGAGGTGAGCGCACAGGGATCTCCGATGCTGAGGATTATGTCAATGAGAAGTTGGCTGAGGGCGTGCTCACAGATGCAGCCGCACAACGAATCCTTTCTGTGCTGAGGAGATATACGACGAAGAGGTGAATGAATGACGACAGTGGAAAAAGACAAAGTTGCGACGGTGCATTATAGGGGTACCTTCGCTGAATCTGGGGAGGAATTCGACAGCAGCCATGGGGCTGACCCGATGGCGTTCCTGGTCGGACATGGGAACATGGTTCCCGGATTCGAGCAGGGATTACTCGGAGCGGCCGTCGGGGAGGAGCGCGAATTCACGCTGAGTCCTGAGAACGCATATGGTGAGAAGAGGGACGACGCAGTAGTCGATATATCACGGGAAGAATTTCCTGACGACATTGAACTAGAGCTCGGAATGGTATTGATGTCTGAATCCGGGCCCTTCCGAATCGTTGCAATAACCAATGAAATCGTGAAGTGTGACTTCAACCACCCGTTGGCTGGTGAAACACTGCACTTCAACGTTGAAATCGTCGAGGTGCGGGATGCGTCTCCCGAAGAGTTGGAGCATGGTCATGTCCACGGTCCCGATGGCCACGATCACTGATGACCGAACGATTGACGGTGGCGGCTGGCTTCGCTCCCCCGAGGGATGCCTGTGGAGGAGCGGAAAGAGCGATTCGAGACCCTGGGGGGTATTCCTCTTCCCGACGTGCCCGACAGCGACAGCCTCGCCTCCAGCGGAGGGGTTGACAGGGTTGGCAAGGCAGGTGAGCCGCCATTCACACGGGGCGTTCATCCCACCATGTATCGAAGCCGGTTGTGGACCATGCGCCAGTACGCTGGTTTCGCCACTGCCGCGGCTACGAACGAACGCTTCAGGATGCTTCTGGAACAGGGTCAGACAGGGTTGTCGGTAGCCTTCGATCTTCCAACGCAGCTCGGATTGGATTCGGACGACTCACTGTCCGAAGGAGAGGTTGGCAGGGTCGGGGTCGCCATCGATTCCATTGCAGACATGCGTACCTTGTTCGCAGATATTCCACTCGACGAAGTCTCGACTTCCATGACCATAAATGCGCCAGCTGCCGTTCTGTTGGCTCTCTATGTGGCGGTGGCCGAGGAGCAAGGTGCCGATATCTCGGCTCTGCAGGGAACTGTACAGAATGACATTCTCAAGGAATACATCGCCCGCGGAACCTACATCTTCCCTCCTTCCGCCAGCATGCGACTGATTACAGATCTGATGGCTTGGTGCGGTGATGCGCTGCCCCTGTGGAACACCATCAGCATCTCCGGCTATCACATCCGCGAGGCGGGCGCGACCGCAGTGGAGGAACTGGCGTTCACGCTCTCGAACGCTCTCGCCTACGTCGATGCCGCCGTCAAAGCGGGCCTCGATGTCGATTCGTTCGCCCCGCGCCTCTCCTTCTTCTTCGGCTGCCACAATGATTTCTTCGAGGAGGTGGCCAAGTTCCGCGCTGCTCGGAGATTGTGGCATACGCTGATGACCGAACGCTACTCTCCTACAGACCCGCGCAGCACGATGCTCAGGTTCCACACCCAGACCGCGGGGGTGACGCTCACGGCCCAGCAACCACTCAACAACATCGCCCGAGTCTCCTACCAAGGACTGTCCGCAGTCCTCGGAGGGACTCAGAGCCTGCACACCAACTCCTTCGACGAGGCTCTGGGACTTCCATCAGACGAGGCTGTCACAGTAGCCCTGCGCACCCAGCAGGTGTTGGCCGCAGAGACGGGTGTGGCAGATGTCGTGGACCCATTGGGCGGGTCATGGCACGTTGAGGCGCTGACGAATGAGGTCGAACATCGCGCCCGGCTGTTGATCGACGACATTGAGAGACGCGGTGGCGCATTGCGTGCCATCGAGGATGGATTTCAGCAGCGGGCGATCCATGAGTCCGCGTGGCGTCAGCAGCAGGCTGTCGAAACAGGGGTGCAGCAAGTGGTCGGCGTCAACCACGCTCTCGATTCTGCTGCTGGTCAAGGGCCTGGCCCGCAGCCTCTATCACTGGACAGAGGGGCTATCGCTGAACAGGTCGCTCGTCTGGTTGAAGTCCGCCGTGGTCGGGATGGAGCGAGGGCTGCTGAATCAATCAGCCGTCTCGGAGATATCGCGGCTGGTGAAGGCAACTTGATGCCAGCGATCATCGATTGCGTCAGGGCCGAGTGCACCGTCGGAGAGATCGTGACGGCGATGCGAAGCGAGTTCGGAACCTGGATGGCTCCCAGTGGATTCTGAGGTGAACATGGTGGATGGACGGAGAGTTAGACTCGATCACATCGGGATCGCCGTCGAGAGCCTCGAGGAGGGTGAATCATTCTGGAGACTGCTGGGCCTGATTCCGTCAGGAGACGACGAAATTAATCCCGAACAGGGGGTGAACATCCGCTTCTTGGAATCTTCCTCGGATGCTGAACCACCACGCTTGGAACTATTGGAACCGACTGGCTCAGACACCCCTGTGGGTCGTTTCATAGACAGAAGAGGGGTTGGTGTCCAGCAACTGGCGTTCGAGGTAGAGGATCTCTCTGGATTGTTGGCAGAACTCAAGGAGGCGGGAGTCGAGTTGATCGGAGAGGAACCAGTCTCCGGAGCGGCAGGTACGCGGATAGCGTTCGTACACCCGAAGAGCACTGGCGGAGTACTCGTTGAACTGCTCGAAAAGTCCTGATGAGTTGATTTCGACGGCGGTGTCTGCGGGAAAGCGTCAAAGAGGGGTCGTCAGTCGGACGGCCGTTCACATGCGCAGTTCCATCAATCGGCTGACTGGTCTGGCTCACCTGGACTCGAACAGCCTGACCGAAGAGATCTCCTTTCTGGAGAACGCCTTGGACCAACTGCTCCACACAAGTAGAATCAGTAACGATGCCTACCTCGCAGCCGGAGCAGTCCAAGGTGGATTGTCGATGCTCGGCGACATGATCGACATCGGCATCTCGCGCAGCGAAGTTCAGGAACAACTGCGTCAACTGCTCGAGAGAGCCGGCCGTGTCGACGAATCCCATCCTGGATTGGATGAAGCAATAGAGGAGCGCCGAGTGTGAGCGGCCGATGGGCGCACCACTCCTGTCCGTGCGCGGGGTCAGCAAGTCCTTCGGAGAGGTGCACGCGCTGCAGGAAGTGTCCCTGGAGTTCACCCGCGGGGACGTCGTAGGATTGGTCGGCAGCAACGGTGCCGGGAAGACCACCTTGCTCAGGTTGTTGTGCGGCCTGTACCGCCCCACCGTAGGTGAGGTCGTTCATCACGCGACGGATGGCTCAGAACATGCTGTTGACTCCGTCCGGCAGAACCTCGGAGTCGTGCCTGAATCAACCGGACTGTACCATCGTCTGACTGCTTGGGAGAACATCCGTTACCACTCGCGACTCTCCGGTGTGTCCGACTCGCATGCATGGAACCGTACTGTCAGGCTTGCCCGGGCGCTGGACATCGAGGATGCATTGCACCGTTCAACTCGAGGGTTCAGCAAGGGAATGCGCCAGAAAACCGCCTTGTTGCGCGCACTCGCCCATGATCCGGATCTGTTGCTGTTGGACGAGCCGACCGCCGGACTCGATGTCACCAGTGCTCGCAAGGTGCGCGGACTGGTGCGGATGCTGCAACAGGAGGGGAGGACGGTGATCTACAGCACCCATCATCTGGCTGAAGCCGAGCAGGTGTGCGACCGAATAATAGTCATCCACAACGGAACCGTTCGTGCCGATGGCAGCCCGTCATCCCTGATGCTGGACACTGGCACCGATTCTCTGGAAGAGGCGTATGTGGCACTGACTCTGGACGCCAGTCGAGAGGTGTCGGATGCAGAGACGTATGGATGGTTCCAACGACGATGGATCACACTGCTGTCCCGATTCTCTACTGGAGAACGGCCCGAAATCGAGGAGGTGAGCGAAGTTGAGTGAACCCAAGCGCTGGCCTGGTAGAGTGGCACTGGTTGTCGCCAAGAAGGAACTTCTCGACCTGGTTCGTGACTGGCGCACTCTAGTCGCGCTCGTGCTGGTCCCGCTCATCCTGCTCCCGCTCCTGTTCATCGCACTGCCACTGTTCCTGGAAGGGGAGATCGAGGAACTCGATTCAATTCAACTCAATGTGGTCGTACAACTGAGTGAGGAGGATGATTTCCCTGAAGCCCTCGACACTCTGCTACAGGGCGCGAACATCTCCCTGCTGTTCGAGCAACTCGAGCCAGGGCAGGGAAACCTCTCGGAACCGGGCGGGGATGAGGAACGGTTGCGTCTCGCTGTGCGTGACGGTTCCACCCATGCGATTCTCAGATTGGAGGAGACTGCCACG
>CATMIM010000129.1 GCA_950068635.1 uncultured Candidatus Poseidoniales archaeon | reverse complement strand
GCGGTGGCCATGATGCTGGAGCACCTGGGAGAGTCTGAAGCGGCCCGGCGTGTGGACGCCGCGGTGGAGCTCTGCCTTCAGGAAGGCCAGGTGCTGACGCCGGACCTGGGCGGCGAGTCAACCACGGTCCAGGTGGGCGATCTGGTGGTGCACATGCTGAGCCACGGGTAGGGTCCGGCAACTGTGAACGATCTGCGGGTGTTGGTCGTCGCCAGCGATCAGCTTGCCAGGGCCGGGCTGGCGGCCACCAGGCCAGCCAGCGCCAGCGCCAGCGCAGTCAGCGCCGCGCTGCCAATCGCGAAGCCCTTACCGATGGCGGCGGTAGTGTTACCAATCGAGTCTAGGTTGTCAGTAATCGCGCGCACGTCGTCGCCAAGGCCAGCCATCTCGGAAATGCCGCCGGCGTTGTCCGCCACCGGTCCATACGCGTCGACGGTCATCGTCACACCCACGGTCGCCAGCATGCCCATGGCGGCCATCGCGATGCCGTAGAGCCCGTGAGCCGGGGTGGCGTCAGCGGCGCCCATCATGACCGTGTTGGCAGCATAGATACCGCCGGCGATGAGGAGGATTGGGGCGAATGTAGACATCATCCCGACCGAGAGGCCAGCAATCGCGTTGGTCGCAGGGCCGGTCTTGGACATCTCGGCAATGTGCGGGATTGCCCTGACTTTCAGCCCGAACACCGGCTCGATACCGGTGTAGTACTCGGTCACGAGCCCTATCAGGATGCCGACCAGGCTGCCGACGGCCACCGCATAGAGCGGGTACAGAGGCAGGCCGAGATAGTAAAGGGCAAAATAGCCGCCGCCCAGGAAGAGCCCCGCACCGATGAAGGTTGTATTGCGCAGCGCAGCGGCGGGGTCGCCACCCTTGAGGAGCTTGATTGAGAAGACGCCGACAATGCTGGCAGCGTAGCCGACCAGTGCCAGCACGATGGGGAGCAGGACATACTCCTCCCCGAGCGTGTCAGCCGCAGCGGCGGCGATTATCATCGCGGCGATGATACTGCCGACGAACGATTCGAAGATGTCGGCACCCATACCGGCGATGTCGCCCACGTTATCACCGACATTATCGGCGATAACACCCGGGTTGCGCGGGTCGTCCTCGGGGATGCCCGCCTCGATCTTGCCGACCAGATCAGCACCGACGTCCGCCGCCTTGGTGAAGATGCCTCCGCCCACGCGAGCGAACAGCGCGATGCTGCTCGCGCCCATGCCGAAGCCGGCGATGTAGCCGACCGAGTCGAGGTCGTCGCCGAGCCAGAGGTACATCGCCGAGATGCCGAGCAGGCCCAGACCACCGACGGCGAGGCCCATGACGGCGCCTCCGTTGTAGGCTGTCAGCAGCGCAGCCGGTTGTCCGCCCTCGGCGGCGGCCATCGCGGTTCTTCCGTTGGCCGAAGTGGCTGCACGCATGCCTGAGAAGCCGGCGGCGACGCTGCACGAGGCGCCGATGAGGAAGGCGACGGCGACCTGCCAGCCGAGACCGTACGAGCCACCTGCGTAGAGCAGTGCAGCGACCACGGCGATGAACACCGCCAACATCCTGTATTCCGCCTTCAGGAAGGCCATGGCGCCATCCTGGATCTGCTGAGTGATGTCAGCGACGGTCTCATTGTCGATCTCTACCGAGTTGACCTTGCGATAGATTCCGAATGCGATCAGCAGCCCGACGAACGCGGTTCCCACCGCCGCCTGGCCGATCATTGTCATCGTTTCTGCGTCCATTTCTTCACCGTTGGGCGCGGCGACCCGCGTTCCTCATTTGAGCATTGCCAATGCCGAAGTTGGCCAATCCTGCTCACAAGGGCTTGCAGTCTCTCGCCGATAGCACAACATCTGCGAAGTTGGCAAGGATGGCCGCACCATCATGCTCACGCTCGAACGACTCCGCCTCCTCTGGGCTGATGTGCCCGAGCAGCATAGAGCGGGCGATGCGGTGCTTCGCCGCCTCGGGATGGAACTGGATGCCCCAGACCGGCAGCGGGCCGGATGCGCCATGCACGCGGAAGGCGGCGAGTTCGTTGTGCTGTGCGGAAGCGAGCAGCACACAGGAGCATTCGGGTGTCATGTCCGGCAGGCCGACCACGTGGTCCTGATGGGTGAACAGGCCGACGGGTGCCTCCATGCCCGTGAACAACTCGTCGGATGACCCTGCGTCCGTCAGTTCGAGATCCTCCACCGCGTCCGTGCGGCTTTCAGCACGACTGACCTTGCCACCGAGTGCAACATTCAGCAACTGGTGACCGAAGCATATCCCGAGAGTGGGGATGCCAGTGCCGACCGCGGCGCGCATCAGCGCAGCGGCCCCATCCATCCACGGCTCCCACATCGAAACGTTGCGCCGACTCCCCGTGCATACCACCGCATCCACATCAGCCGCGAGCAGCCAGTTCTCCAATTCTGCGTCATCGGCATCAGGAAGCGCGACGCGGCGGAGATGGACCACTCCTTCCTCGAGCACCTCAACGTGCTCCGACCAGAAAGGGAAATCGTGATCCCATCGAGGTACATCGTGCTCATCGAGTTCATGCGGCTTGCCCCGACTGACTGACGTTGAAGCCAGACGGCCGCTCTGCTGCGATTGGAACTGCGGCGTGAGCAGCCACACCTCGACTCGGCCCGCACCGGCGGCCAGCGGTCGAACAACCTCTAGGTTGCCTCCATGACCGAACTCGGCGCGCTCCGCCAGCAAATCGAGCAGCAGCACCAGCGGCGCGTCACCCATGGTGGGCGAGAGCAGGTTGGTCGTCATAGGTTGAGCGATGGTTGAAAGCGCACGAGCGGCACGGCAGGGCGGGGAAGGCACATGGGCGAGGTCGACCGGCAGACGATTCTCGACTCAGTGGGTCCTGTGCAGGCTATTCTCGACGCGCATGACGGCGTGGTGAACGTGATGAGCACGGATGGTGGCATCATCAGCATCTCCCTCGAGGGCGGATGCACCGGATGCAGCGCCACCCCGATGACGTCGATGCAGATCTACTACGCGCTGATGAAACTCGATGAGGTGAAGGATGTCGTGTTCGTCAACGGAGAACTTCCCGAATACATGCGGGGGTTCATCGACGACAAGCTGGCGGTCGAGAGCAGCGAAGGTGAATGACTCGGCCGAAAGTCGGGCTTCAACAGGCTTGATAGAGGAACAAGTGGGAACCAGTTACATGCGCGGGCGTTCACCTACGCACACACTTGCGCGCACACGTACAGGGGCGGGTTCGTGCACTCCTACGGTCATGTTCCTGTTGTTGCTGTTCTCCTTGCTGGGAGGTGGACTCCATACCGCCTCAGCGAAGCCACCGGATGATTGTCCGGGAGTCGATGGCGATTCGCGGCACGACCGCACCGGCTGTCCTGACAGCGATGGCGATGGTTGGTCGGACCCCGATGCGAATTGGACCGTCGACGACGGCGCGGACGCCTTCGTGAAGGAGGTGACGCAGTGGGCTGACAGCGACGGTGACGGCTACGGAGACAACCAGGACCCCGATGCAGAACTGATCGACCACTTCCCTGACAACCGCGACCTGCACCGCGCTCTGCTCTCGGTGGGCTGCAACCCACCTGACCACACCATCGTGCGCTCCGACTCCAAGACCGCGTACTTCGACTGCACTGTGAGGAACGAGGTCGAGCACACCGTGCGAATCTACGTCGGCTGGGACACCACGCCGGGCATCACCATCAGCGAGAAACCGACTGTGCTGTATCTGAGCGCGAAGGGAAGCGGCGGTGACGTGGCTGAGATCAGGCTGTCGTTCAAGGGTACCGAATCCGGACTCTCGGGTGGGAATCTCGTTCTGACCGAATCGAGCGACGCGCAACCGCTCTATTCCATCGGGCTGCCCGTGCTGGTCGAGGAACCGGCCCTCAAACCGTCCACATCCACCAACCGGCCGAGCGTCGACCTGAGTCCAGTCGAGTCGGCCGTCGGAGACTTCGCCGGTTGGGCGTCGACGGAGACCGGCCGAACCGTGACCGTTCAGCAGGCGGCGGCCATCCTCCTGCTGGTGCCACTGCTGCTTGTGGTGGTCGGCCGGCGCACTCACGGAGTGGTGCAGCGCAAGCGCTCAGAGAAGGCGGCACTTGAGGAGGCAGCGGCCAACGAGGAGGAGCGAGAGCGACGAGAGGCCGAAGAGAAAGATAAGCCTAACGAGAAGAGCATCGAGGAGATGGCTGCTGTCGATGATGCCACTCCCACGGGACCCAAGCGAGGTGTCAAGGGTGCCGAGGGCAAGGTGCTCGAAGATGGGATGTTCGATGTGATCGTCGGCGAGTTCGACATGCCCGACGACCCGGGAGACTCCTTCAATGTCAGATCCGAGATGATCGACGATTCCGAGATCGCTGGCGAACTGTGGTCAGAGGAGTCCGACGAGGAACAGGAGGATGACGAGCGCACCGTGGCCGGCAAGCACCGCGCCAAGAAGCGCAGCGATGAGCGTATCGAGGATGACGAGGACGATTCACCTGATTCCAAACCAACCAAGAAAACTGGAAAGAAGTCGAAGAAGAGCACCGCCAGGAAGCCCAAGTCAAAGCAGGCGGATGCAGAACAGGCGCCGGCGAAGCCCCAGCCGAAGAAGAAGCGCCAGCAAGGCGGCAAGAAGCGACCCAAGGGGAAGGTCGGTCACACCCGGGGCCCGGGAATCGACCTCTGACTCACTCCTCTTCCGCGAGGCGGGCTCTCCTGATGGCGTGAGGATTAGGTTCTCCTTGGATCTCCTTTCCCTTGATGTTCAAGGTGGCCGACAAGCCGATCGCGATGCACACGACTGCCATCA
>CATMIM010000128.1 GCA_950068635.1 uncultured Candidatus Poseidoniales archaeon | reverse complement strand
TCGTCGTCGACGTCAACGGCACGTTCGAGGATCCGTGCGACCTGTCGCTGCTCGGGGACTGGATCGGGAAGCAGGTACGGCCGGGCTGGAACCTTCCGTTCGGACCGATGCCCTGGATCCGTGGGCTCTTGGAGGCGTGTGGTGGGCGCTTGTCATTCGATGAGCGCAAGGCGTTGACATCAGCTGCCGCCAACCACGGCTGCCCGATGCTGTGGGTGGACGGCGTCAGCGAAGCGCCCGAGGGGTTCGACCCGGATTCCACCGACCCTCGCATTCAAGGGAGAATCGACTTCGATACAGACGAACTCGACTGGCTCTACGACGACCTGGCACCCCAAGGCACGGTCGACCTGGTGGTCATCGGCTGCCCTCAGGCGAGCCTTGGGGAGGTACGCTCAGCCGCGGCGTCGGTACGGACGCGAATGGAACTAGGGCAGAAGATCCCCGACCAGCGACTGTGGGTGTTCACCAGCAGACACAACCACGCTCAGGCCGAGGCGGAAGGGACGACAGAACTCCTCGAAGAGGCTGGTGCGTTGGTACTCATTGACACCTGCCCGGAGGTCACCCCCTACGACCGCCGGCGGTTCAACCACCTGCTCACGAACTCGATGAAAGCGGAGCACTACCTGACCAGCGGCCTGAACCGAATGCCCACCTCTGTGGCGCGTATGGAGGTCTGCATCGCCCATGCATTCGACCCCGAACTGGCGCGCGGGCCCAGACCCACTCTCGAGGAGGGTGGGTCAGCCACCCAACCGAGCAGCAAAACCCACCGCGATGACATCGCCACGTTCACCGGGCTGTCACTGCCGAGTCAGGACTCCTGGCGAATCAATGGCCTCGCTCTGGTGACAGATGTGCCGATCACCTGGCTGGGATACGTCAACCGTGAGACCGGCGTCATCGAACATCCCGGGCATCCACTGGATGGCCAGTCAGTCGAAGGAAGGATCCTGATCTACCCCAAGGGCTCAGGTTCCACCGTCGCCCCGTACGTGCTCATGGGCCTGTTCTACTCCGGGCGCGGTCCGCTGGCGGTAGTCAACAGCGATGTCTGTCCGTTGACGCTGCCCGCCTGCTCTCTGCTCGGGATCCCGTACGCGCACGGCTTCACGGAGGACCCGTGCCTCGGGGTGAACAGCGGTGACGAGGTCGACATGTGGCTTGAGGACGGCGTCGTGACCCTGCAGACGGTCCAACGCGCTCAACAGTGAGACTCTGCGCGTGAAGTCGTGGAGAAACACCGATCTGCGCCGTGGAGCCGACGGATGAAACCCCTTACACGGTGGCCGCGTGCGCTCGCGCATGCGGGTGATGGTGACCGGCGGGGCTGGCTTTCTCGGCAGTCATGTGTGTGAAGCGCTGCTCGCCCGCGGTCATCGAGTCTGCTCGCTCGACGACTTCTTCCGCGGCAAGCGGGTGAATCTCGACGGCTGCCGCGGAATGCCTGATTTCTTCGTGGCGCGAGGCGACTGCACCGAACTCAAGGTGCTCGAGTCGGCGGAACAGCAACTCGGAGGGGTGGATGTGATCCTCCACCTTGCAGCCATCAATGGGACTCGCTGGTTCCATGAACGCCCTGACCTGGTGATCCGCGTGAACATCGATGGCACCAGAGCGGCGACTGATTTCGCCATCAGCAGAGGAGCGCGCCTCGTGTTCACCTCGAGTCCCGAAGCGTTCGGGGAACAACCCCAGATGCCGCTTCAAGAGGACAGCGACAGCGTGTTCCCCAGCGCACGGCAGCACCAGCGCCACTCCTACGGAGCGAGCAAGTACCTCGGTGAGCTCCTCGTCCAACATGGAATCCGTGACCAAGGTCTCGATGCGCGCATCGTGCGACCGTTCAACGCCTATGGTCCCCGCCTCCCCGGTGATGACTACGGTCAGGTGGTCTCCATCTTCCTCACCCAGTGCCTGAAGGAGCGCCCGATCACGCTGCACGGTGATGGCTCGCAGAGCCGCTCGTTCACCTACGTCGGGGACGTAGTCGAAGCGTTGGTCGCCGCCAGCGAACTCGACGAGGGATTGGACGAAAGCAGGCTCTCCGGGGCGAGTTTCAACATCAGTTCGGCCGAAGAGGTCACGATCCGTGAACTCGCCGAACTCGTACTCGAGGTGAGCGGCTCCTCCTCTGAGATCGTGTCAGTCAAAGGTCATCCAGGCGACAGTGTGCGACGGACAGCGGATGTGTCAGCCGCGGAATCGGCCTTGGGGTGGAAGCCGACGGTCGACCTCAGATCGGGGCTCGAGCGGACCTGGGGATGGCTTCAGGAAGGGGTATGACAGAAAATCACAGAAAACTGCATAATTACTGTTTCAACACTCATTTTGATCGTGATTCGCACACCTCGTTAAATCCGAAGGGCATCCGGGCGGGTTCATGGAGCAGCGTGAGACAGGACCTTCGTACACGTGGGCGGCTGGCTCCTACGTCGACCTGTTCCTCGCTGCGGCGGTCACGCAGATACTGTTCGCGGTCAGCCTTTACTGGCTGCTGTTCGTCGATTCCAGTCTGGTCAGCGACATCTCCCCTGGTGGTTCAGCGCTGTCGAGTTCGAACCTGCCCATGCTCGCCATCGGAATCATGGCCGGAGTCGGGTGGATGATGGCCATCGTCCAGGGCATCGGCTTCGACACCACTCCACTGAATTTCAAGACGGCCCCGTTCGACCAGTCCCTGATCAGCATGGTGGCCGCCCTGAACATCGCTGGACAGGCCCTGATGTTCATCGGCATCGTCTCCGGTGATGCAGAACTGTTCAGACAGTTGGGACTGATGGGAGTGACCCTGCTGGGAACCTCACTGATCATGGCCGGGCCGCTGACGTTCCGATTCTTCCGCACACGATCGAGCAGCCTGGACAAGATAGGACCGTGGTCCTACGGACCGGGATTCGGACTGCCGGTCATCGGCATGATGACCATTCTCGCCTGGTTGTTCGCTGATTCCGACGTCTTCTTCGAACTCTACTGGACGGTGTTGATCGACTCATTCTGGGGCATGATGGCCTTCGCAGTCATCTTCGGCCACTTCCACGGGCGCTGCAACTGGGAACTGATGGATCCAGAGCGAACCCATCTGGCGTTCAAGGTGTTCATCGCTCTCTGCATCCTGCACATCGCACTCGTGTTCGCCAACGAGACCGGGCAGATCTCCGAGGACAGGGTGAACGCATCGTTCTCGTTACCGCTCGTCTGGATATTCCTCATCGCCCGACCGGACCGCATCTGGAAGAAGGTTAGGGACGGGGAACCGCACAGTACCCAGATGCTGTCGGCTCACTCCTTGCTGTTGGTCACGATCGTCGTGGGGATCTACGAGGGGGCGTTCATGGAGAACGACACTGGAATGTTCTATTCCCGCTTCCTGCTCATGCTAGGAGTGGCCACCCAGGCGATCTGGGCGGCAGGAGACTGGTTGCATGATGACCATAGACACAAACCGGTGAAGGAGCGCAAGAAACCATGGCCCAACATCGTCTCGATGTTCATCGCAATGGCTGGAATCGTCTACCTGTTCGTCGATTCCGCCTCAGGAGGTGGTGAGTTGCCTCGAATCGAACTGGTGAAGCTCTTGACCGTCGTCTTCCTCGCTTTCGGTTTCCTCGATTACCTGTTGTGGATGGTCAAGGACGCGGTGTTCGGGTACAGCGATTGGCAGCGCATCCCGATGTTCTACGGTGACAGGGACCTCGAGGTCGAAGAAGAGGATCCGTACGGCATCGGCGTCTCTGAATCAGAATGATTCACTCTCGGGCCTTGAGGGAACGGGCAGCGAGCAGCAGCGCGAAGGCGGCGAAGGCGAGGTTGAACACGAACGCGATCCACACCTCGGAGTGACTCATTCCCCAGCCGCGCACCATGATCGAGCGGAACGCCTCGGCGGTCCAAGTGGACGGCAGCGCCCACGAGAGTGGCTGGATGAAGGTGGGCAGCGCCTCGACGGGCCAGAGGATGCCCGAGAGCAGCATCACCGGGAACATGATCGGCATGTTGAGCTGCATCGCCTGGAATTCAGATTTCGCTTTGCTGGAGACGAACAGGCCCATGCACATGGCGGCGAGACCGAGGAAGATGCCCACGGCGAACAGCAGCAGGGGTGAGCCGTTGACCGGGATGTCGAAGCCGTACACGGCGATGAGGATGACCACTGTGACCTGGCCGACGAGGATGGTGGAGAAGGCGAGCAGGTGACCTAGCAGAACCTCCATGGGACGGGTTCCGGCGGCGAACACGCGGTCGAGCGTCCCGTCGTAGCGCTCCCCCACGAACGCCATCGTGGTCAGGATGAGACTGAACATGAAGCAGACCATCGTCATGATTCCCGGTGCCAGGAAATCGATGAACGCAGGCGCCGCATCACCGTAGATCGGCTCGGCGATCTCCACAGGAAGCTGCGCTCCTGACTCCTCCGCCACCGCGGTGAGCGCATCACGCACCTCGATGATGATCGTCTGTGAGATCTGCTGGTTCGAGTTGTCCAGATGCAATTCGATGGTCCCGTCCTGCCTGATGTGGATCACCGCCCAGTACTCACCCTCCTGAACCCCGGAGCGCGCTGATTCCACACTCGCCTCATCGTAGTGCAGCACCAACGGCTCAGACTGGTTGAGTTCAGCCAGAACCGGAGTGCTGAGTTGGGTAGGACCCTCGTCGACGACCGCCACATCGAGCCCGGTCGGGGTGCCACCGAGCGCGATCCCGAACAGCAGGATCTGGATGGCGGGCATGATGACGATGAAGCCGACCATGCGCTTGTCGCGCCGCAGGCTGGCGAACTTGCGTCCCGCAATGGCG
>CATMIM010000127.1 GCA_950068635.1 uncultured Candidatus Poseidoniales archaeon | reverse complement strand
CGATGCTCGCCAACTTCTGGAACCTGCTCGTGGACATGGGATACCTGCTCGCCGCCATCGGCACTCTCGGCGCGCTCTACCGGCGTGTGATCGTGAAGCCACCCAAGATGCAGCATGAATCGATGGTCGAGGGGATCTCCATCCTGCTCACCATCCTCGGCATCTGCGGCACGGCGTTCATCATCGAGGCGCACACGGGCGCGGGCAGGTGGGAGCCGATCGGGGCCTGGGTGGCAGCCAACCTGATGACGAACTTCTCAGCCAGCACTCAGGCTGGCCTTGCCGCCAGCAGTTATTGGCTGCACATGATGCTCATCGCCGGCTTCCTCGTGGCGATCCCCGCCAGCAAGCACATGCATCTGGTGACGGCACTGCCGGCCGTGATCTTCCATGACCGAGAACCGTCCGGCAAGATGCGCCCGCTCGCCGTTGACGATGAAGGCAAGGCGGTTCCGCTGGACGACCTTGACATCGAGGAGTTCGGTGTAAGTTCGTATTCGCAATACAGTTGGCGCTCGCTGCTCGACGGCTGGGTGTGCACCACCTGCTTCCGCTGCCAGGACGTCTGCCCGGCCTACGCATCCGGCAAGTCGCTCAACCCGATGCAGATCATCCACGACCTACGTGACTACGCCAACGAGCACGCCCCCATCCTGCTCGCGGGCGGAACCCCCGAGGAGAGCATCATCGACCGCTTCACCCCAGAGGCGATCTGGGCGTGCACCACCTGCAACGCGTGCGTGGACGCCTGCCCGGTGTACATCGAGCACGTCCCCAAACTCACCGACGCCCGGCGCCATCTGGTGATGGAGGCGATGGAGTATCCCGAGCAGCTGAACGTGGCGATGGGCAACCTCGAGAACTCCTCCAACCCGTACGGATTCGGCGCCCACGAGCGCGGCGATTGGGCGGCCGACCTCGGAGTCAAGATCAACGAGCCTGCGGAGTACATCTACTTCGTCGGCTGTGCGGCTTCATTCGACGAGCGCAACCAGAAGGTGGCACGGGCGACCATCTCCCTGCTTCAGGAGGCGGGGCTGGACGTGGGAATCCTCGGCATGTCGGAGGGCTGTTCTGGCGACCCGGCGCGGCGGATGGGCAACGAATACCTGTTCCAGATGCTGGCGGAGAGCAACATGGCGACCTTCCAGGAACTCGGCGTCAAGCGCATCATCGCCTCATGCCCGCACTGCTTCCACACTCTGGGCAAGGAATACGGCGACTATGGAGGGGACGAACTCGAAGTGCTGCACCACTCGGAGATCATCGCCAAACTGCAGGAGGAGGGCAGACTCCCTGACATGGAGAAGAACGGCAAGAACGGCCGCAAGATCACCTACCACGACCCCTGCTACCTCGGCCGCATCGGAGGAGTCACAGAGGCTCCGAGAAATGTCATCGGTGGGGTGGATGTCGAACCGGAACGGCACGGCAAGGACTCGTTCTGCTGCGGGGCCGGCGGCGCGATGATGTGGATGGAGGAGGACCCCGACAAACGGGTCAACGAGATACGCGCCAAAGAGCTCGCCGAGACCGGCTGCGACACGGTGGCTGTCGGCTGCCCGTTCTGCTCGATCATGGTCAATGACGGCTTGAACTCGGTCGGCGCCGAGATGGATGTGATGGATGTCGCAGAACTCCTCTGGGAGCAGATGCAGGCGCAACTCGCCGAAGCAGAGAAACTCGAGGAAGTCGCAGTCTCCGGTGGCGAGGAATGATTCACTCGGCGTCCTGCTGCTTGCGAATCCAGATGAACGACTTGACGCAGATGAAGGTGTAGACACCGCCGACCAGCAGTAGCACGGCATGTGAGGCGAACGCGAGGTCATAGGGACCGCTGAGCATGGTCAGTATGCGGAGTCCACCGAGGGCGGCCAACAGACCGAAGGTGACGGAGATGTGCATGAACAGCTTGCGCTTCTCAGGATTCTTCTCAGCGAGGAATCCCATCAACAGGATCGGCGCACCCATGAACGCGGGAATCATCGCGGTGATGCTGGTCATCGTGAGCAGGTAGGCGACGACTCCCCAGGCGGTCAGGATCCCACCGGCGATCTTCGAGATTTTCGGCACGCTCATGTTGCAGCACTGGAACTCTTCCATGGTTCGCCACCGCGGACGACCCCTCCCTCAACCTTGCTGTCATCTCTTCTGCTGACAATGATTCAATAGTCGCGGGCCGAGCGACGCTGCACAGGTGAGCCAATGCCTCTGCGCATCCATGACACACGCCGGCGCCAGAAAGTCGAGTTCACCACCCTCGAGCCGGGCAGGGTGAACATGTATGTCTGCGGAATCACGCCCTACGGCCCCTCACACCTCGGCCACGCCCGCTGCTACGTCGCCTTCGACCTCGTTCACCGCTGGCTCGAAGCCAAGGGTTACGATGTGCTCTACGTGCAGAACTTCACCGACATCGACGACAAGATCCTCGTGGTCGCCGAAGAGGAAGGAGTCGAGTTCTCGGTGGTGTCGGAGCGCTACATCGAGGCTTACTTCTCCAACATGGATGCGCTCAACGTCCTGCGCGCTGACGAGTATCCACGCGTGACCGGCACCATCCCGGGGATCATCGAGATGGTGCAGACGCTCATCGACAAGGAGCACGCCTACGTCGGTGACGACGGCGTCTACTTCGAGGTGGAGTCAGCGCCGGAGAAGTACGGTCTGCTGACAGGTCAGTCGATCGAGGCCGTGCGTGCGGGCGCGGGTGGAAGAGTGGGCGGCACTGGGACCGGTAAGCGGGATCACAAGGATTTCGCGCTGTGGAAGTTCAGCAAGCCTGGCGAGCCGGAGTGGGACTCTCCGTGGGGTGCGGGCCGACCGGGATGGCACATCGAGTGCAGCGTGATGAGCTCCTCTTTCCTCGGTGAGCAGTTCGACATCCATGGGGGTGGCCATGACCTCAGATTCCCGCACCACGAGGCGGAGATCTTCCAGGGCGAGTGCGCCAGCGGAAAGTCACCGGTGGTCCAGTGGTGGATGCACAACGGATTCGTCAACGTCGACGGCGAGAAGATGTCCAAGTCCCTGGGCAACTTCTGGACAATCAGCGACGCGCTTGAGAACTTCAGCGGACTCACTCTCAGGCACGCCCTGCTCAATGCTCACTACCGCAACCCGATCGACCTCTCAGAGGACTTCCTCGACGATGGCAAGCGCAACCAGCAACGGTTGGAGGCGGCCTACCTGAACGCTCTGGAGGCGTGGGGTGGAGATCACCGGTCCGATCTCGTCTCGCTCCCGCGTGCTGACGCGGATGCCGAGGGGCTCGCAGGCACCTTGGGTGCGCTGGAGGGGCTGGGCGAGCAGACTGCGCTGGCGTTGGATGACGACTTCAACAGCCGCGAGGCGCTGGCCAAGGTGATGGCCGCCGCTCGCGAGATGAAGAAGGCACTCGATTCGGGTGGGCTCGATGACCAGGACCGCGCCGCCCTCGGGCTCTACTGTGCCGAGTGGCTCGAGGAGTTGGCAGGGTCCGTTCTCGGACTGCTGCCGACCCGCGAAGAGGCACTCGCCGGCCCCGAAGACGACCCGCGCCGGCTGGAGATTTCCGGCCAGGTGAATGAGCTGTTGATGCAACGGCAGATCGCCCGCGACGCCAAGGACTGGGAGTCGGCCGATGCCATCCGCGACGAGTTGGCAGATATCGGTGTGACCGTGGTCGACACCGCTGACGGGCCCGAGTGGACCCTCGAATGAGAGGTTGTCACCCGAAGGGTGGCTCGATGCCGATATCTGGTGTGCCGATGCCAGTGTCACCTGGTGGCGGTTGGCCACCTTTGCGCGTGAGGCGGAACATGACGAACACCGAGCCGCCGAGGATCATCAGGGTGAACAACATCGCCATCCAATAGAGGGGTGAGGAGATGTCCAGGATACCTCCCGTGGAAGACTCCTCTTCTTCTGTCGTGAGGGAACCGTCATCAGTGGTGTTCGAGGTGGTGTCCGTATCATCAGGCTGGTCGGGTTCGTCCGGTGGATCATCGGGGACATCTACGGGCGGAGGAGCCACCCATCCGGTGGAACGGTTGCCGTCGGCGTCGAAGGTGAGATTGTAATAGTCGTCGTAGATGGAGATTCTGCCCTGCGAATTGAACGACGCAGACGAGTTCAGCACGGAGAAATAGCGCTCATCGCCATAGGTGAAGATCGGGTCGAGTTCGATCGAGTCCAGTCCCGGATACTGCTGGGCGAACCAGGCGGCGAACGAATCCACAGACTCGTGGTTGGAGGCCTCGGACCACACTTCGTACATCTCATCGGGAGAGAAGTGCAGCGCGGTGGTGAGCGACGACTCGATCGTCGCCCACGAGTCCTGCCCTAGCGGCACTCCGGAGAAGGTGATATCCAAGGCCTTCTGGAATCCCTCACCCTGCACGATCTCCATGTCATCACCCTTGAGCAAGGTCATCAGATCGACATCGCCGTAGAGCGGCAGCCCGCCGACTATGGTGAGCCGCACATCCGGGTCAATCGCCTGGATGAGGTTGCGATACGGGTCATCGGCGAACGAGTCGATGACCACCAGATCGGCCGCCTTGCCCACACCGATGCGCCCGACATGCGCCTCCCAGTTCATCGCGTCGGCAGCGTTGCTGGTGACCATCTGCACCAGTTCGTAGTCGCTGAACACACCATTCAGTTTGTTCTTGTTCCACCAGTCGGCGGTCTTGAGTTCGTGCAACGGACTCTTGGTTCCTGACGGAGACCAATCCGGGGCGAGGGCGATGTTCACCCCAGCGGCGCGGGCGAGGTCGACACGGGCCGTATCCCCGTAGAGCAGCATGTTCGAGGTCGGTGACCAGACCAA
>CATMIM010000126.1 GCA_950068635.1 uncultured Candidatus Poseidoniales archaeon | reverse complement strand
GGCCTCGGGAGAGAAGGCAAAGACCTGATGACCCTCCTGGATGACATCGACTGAGTGGAGACGCGCATGGAAGGATTCAGCGGACCCGAACTGCTCGAGCAGCTCCAGCCGCGCCTCGAGGCCGCCCACCCCGCCCTCATCGATTTCTTCGCCGTCCAGCGTGCCGCGCTCCCCGACCTGATCTACGGCTCCATCGACGTGCGCGACGCTGGCTGGAAGGTCGCCGCCGTCGATGCCAACGCCTTCCCGGCCGGCTTCAACAACATCGGCAGTCGGGGTCGCCGTGACCTCTCCCAGTGTCTGGTCGCCTGGGTCGACCGTGAACACCCGGAAGCGGAGCACATCCACATCTGGCCGGAGAGCCATACCCGCAATCCTGGCTATGTCGAGAACCTGCGCGTGCTCTCCCGGATGCTCTCCCAGAAGGGTCGCTCGGTCACAATCGGCTCACCTGAACTCGCTGGGCACGCCGCCCTCGAGGGCCACGAAGGAGAACTCGTGCTGTCAGCAGTGAGCCTGACCGCAGGCGGAATCTCGGTGGAGGGTGCAACCCCTGACCTGCTGCTGCTCAACAACGACCTGACTTCCGGTCCCTTGACTGGACTCGGTGATCTTCCCGTCACACCGCCTCAAGGGATGGGCTGGCACAGACGACGCAAGTCAACCCACTTCCGCGCCGCCCAACCGTTCATCGACGAGGCCGCCGAGATCATCGGCATCGACCCTTGGCTGCTGGGAACGCACTGGATCGTCTCCGAGGACAAATGCCTCGAGCGGGAGACCTGCCTCATCGAACTGGCGGCCGAGGTGGACGAATGCTTCGGGTACATCCGAGGTAAGTACGCCGAGCACGGGATCACAGGAGAGCCGGTGATGTTCGTGAAGAACGACTCTGGAACCTATGGTCTAGGAATCATCGAGATCCGCTCGGGCGAGGAACTGCTGGAACTGTCCAATCGCAGGCTGAATCGCCTCACCTACGGGAAAGGTGGGCAGGATGCGGAGGATTTCCTGCTTCAGGAGGGGGTGCCGACCGCACTCCGCTGGGCTGACTCGGTGGTCGAGCCGTGCATGTATGGCGCCGGTGGCCGAGTGTGCGCCTGGTTCTACCGCACCAACGACCGCAAGGGGGTGATGGCCAACCTCAACTCCCCCTCCAGTCGCTTCCACGCTCCCGAGGACCTCGAAGGCGATGCGGACGCCGTAACCATTCTCGCACGCGCCGATGGCTGGCACGGCCTGGTAGCGGAACTGGCGCTGCTCGGAATGGCTGCCGAGATGGTGGAACTCAGCGAATGAGCCTGCCTTCTGAGATTCGGTTGCCCTCATGGGACAACAGCCACTCCTTGGTCGCCTCCCCTTCACACGCGGAGTAGTTGCCGATCCTTCCATCAGCCCTGACCACACGATGACAGGGTACCAACAGCGGCCACGGTTGTGTCGCCATCACTGTTCCCACCGCTCGGCTCGCCCCCGGTCTGCCTGCCGCTGAGGCTAGATCGGCATACGAGACGACGGTTCCCGAAGGTGCGATGCTCTGCAGGGAGTTGACCACATCGGCCTGGAAGGGTGTCAGCATGCTGAGGTCCAGCGTGGGTGCGCGAGCCGGTTTGCCGGCGAAGTAGGCACGTACCCACTCGCGACACGCCTTCAGGTGCCCTTCGCTGTCCGCAGAACCTGAAGCGGCTGGCGAATCGGTCGACCAGGTGATGCGGGTCAGGCCGGATTCACTCGCTTCGATGAGCATCGTGCCGAGTGGTGTATCGAGTGTGGCAGATGAGCGACGGGTCATCCCTCATCCTCCGCTTCACCTTCCTCATCCTGCGCTTCACCTTCCTCGTCCTCGGAACCTTCGAGGGTCTCCATCCCGGTGATCTCGTAGTTGGAGGGGAACAGGGCGATGGCGATGCCGGCGATGGCCGCGGCGAGTCCCCACCAGAATCGCTGCTGCACGATCATCATCTCGAGGGCGATGACGCACAGCAGCAGCCCACCTAGATTGGATATCCATACCAGCGTCTTGAACGTGGACACGGAGACACCGCGGGTGCGGCTCGAGCGGTAGGGTCCGAACTCAGCGCCGAATCGGACCGGATCCTTTTCCTCTGCCATGTTCCTCACCCTCAACGGTCAATCGATACAATGGCCTTGGTAGGGCAGGCGAGCACACACAGCCTGCATCCGGTGCAGTTGTCGCGTATGACCCGCGCCTTGCGGTTGATGTCGACATCGATGATCGGTGAACGGTTGGGCACGTCATAGAGTTCGATCGCATTGTCATCACAGACGATGATGCACTGGTCGCAGCCGATGCACGCCTCCTCGTTGACGAACGCCACCACGTCGTCCCCGCCGCGGATCTCCTCGCGCTGCTTGGTGCGCATGCGGTTCATCATCAGCATGACCCGATCGGTCTCGGCTTGGCGCCGCGCGGTCAGTTCATCCAGCGTGGTCATCGTTCATCCTCGGATTCATCCGGGTGGTCACCCATTCTCAATGCTGCGCTCGTGCACTCGCGCTGATTCAGCTGCTCGCTTCGACCGAAGTGCCGCTTCCTTCCTCGCTGACGAGTTGGATCGCTTCAGCCCCTACGGCCTTCTTCTCGACTACCTGACGAGCGAGGAAGGAGACCACATCGAGAATCTCGAAGTCGTATCTCGGGTCACCCTCGAACTTGAGGCACTCGAAGTGCGCCACGCACTTCGGGCAGCTGGTGAGCATCATGTCAGCGCCGGTCGCCAGCACCTCCTCGAAGCGGGCGATGCGCACGATGCGGCTGTCCTCGTTGCACGACTGCATCGCTGACACCCCGCAGCAGCCACCCTCCTCGCGGTTGTGCTCCATCTCGACCAACTCCACACCCTTGACAGCCTTGATGAGGTCGCGCGGTGGCTCGTAGAGGTTCATGTGGCGGCCGAGCCGACAGGGGTCGTGGAAGGTGACCTTCGTCTCGTCTTCGACAGCGAGGTCCACTTCGTAGCCGTTCTCGATGAGATACTCGGTGGTGTGCATCACCTTCATGTCGAGTTCGTAATCGAGTGAGAAAGTCCTGAAACACTCGGCGCAGCTGGTGACCAGCGTGTCGATGCCGGTCTGCTTGAGTTTCTTCTGGTTGTAGGCCTTCAACTTCTCGAACACCTCGGTCATGCCCTGCCACTTCTGGTCGTGCCCGCTGCACTTGAGGAAGTCACGCCCGAGATACGACACATCCAGATTCGCCTCCTCGAACAGGGTGAACGCCGCCGTGGTCGTCTCACCGAGATTCATCGCGCCGTGGTTCTTGTGGCTGAAGATCATCTCCTGGTCGAAGTAGTCGACGCAGCCGCCGTAGTAGCCGACGTTGGAGTCGATCGGGTAGTCCTCAACCGAGATGAAGTCGTCATCGAACTCCTCCTCCGCCTCTGCGATCATCACCGCTGAGAGCACGGAGTGCGGGATGTTCGCCTCCGGCGGGCCACCCACGACGAGGTTGCGGCGGATGTCTACGTAGGTGTCGTAGTCGACCAACTGCGGACAGGCGTTGGTGCACGCACCACAGGTGAGGCAGGAGTACATCGGCACGCCGTCGTGCTCGTTGTTCCAGGTGTTGTAGATGATGTTCAGCTTGTCACCGGCGTTGAACATGCGCACCGGACAGGCGTCGTCGCACAGGTCGCAGCCGTAGCACTTGTTCATCTCATACTCGTAGCCCCGCGCCATGCCGCGCATGGTGACGTAAACGACTGCACCGACTCCCAGACAGGGGATGAACAGGGAGTAGGTCAGTTTGGCGTCGAGGCTCTTCGGGTTCCTGTGGTAGGTCGGGTTCTCCACCGCCAGCGCCATCAGCGCAGCGTCATCCAGATTGGTGGTGCTGCGGTCGACAGCCATCCCGGTGTCGGCATCCAGGAACAACGGCTGGAAGGCCAGCACGGAGGAGGAGGCATCGACTGTGACGTTGGCGTTCTCCGGGGTGTTGAAGGTGGAATCGAGTGTGAAGTCGACCGTGTATGCTCCCGGAGCGAGATGAACAGTGCGTGTGACACAGGTCGATCCTTCCTCGGGGTTACCTGCCAGCGATGCGACCACCCTCCCCGCAGAATCGCTGACCGAAAGGCCGAGCGTGTGGTCGCCCGCCTTGCGCGTGCTGGTGCGGAAGGTGCAGCCGAGGTCCACCTCGGTGGTCTCCAGACCGAGGTCCTCGATGACCAGCGCGTATGTGCGACTCGTGCTGTGAGTCCCGTTGGCCTGGTAGGAATCGCTCAGCGCGTTCGTACCGCTGGTCACCTCTCCGGCAACGGTGTGCACCTGCTGGTGGTTGTTGGCGTCGGAGAAATCGATGATCTGTTTCAGGGTCGGTTGATGAATCGTCCAATCGAGCCAGCGATTCGCAGGTATCAGGCACCAGTCGCCTCTGTCCTGGGAATCGTTCCCACTGAACATCTTGTCATCCCACACCGCGTTCTCGTCACTGTCCGCATAGGACAGGCAGGCCGTCTGCAAATCGCCCCAGTCGTGCCCCTCTTCGATGGACACGAGCGTGTCAGAAGGCTGGCCGCGCATCGTGGCTAGATCATCGACGTCGTCCATGGCGCCGAACCCGCCGAGGTCCCAGAAACCGTTGTCGTACACGGGCCAGGCGAACGCGGAGAACAACACCGTCACCAGCAAGGTGCCCAAGGCGACCTGTTTCCCGAGTCGAGGAGTCGTCCTGGCTCCCGCTGACGTGACCAGGAACCAGCGGATCGCGAAGTAGAGCGTCACCCAGATGAAGATCCCAGTCAAGATCCATGGGGCGGCGTTGAACAGGTCGGCCACCCACGGTTCGCGCACCCCGCAACTCA
>CATMIM010000125.1 GCA_950068635.1 uncultured Candidatus Poseidoniales archaeon | reverse complement strand
TGCTGCGTCTGCGCACACAGGCACTGGGCGCCTGGTTCGAACACCTGCGCGCCCGCCTCAGCAACATGGACAGCGAGCACTGCGAAGTACTGCTCAAGGGAGTCAACGACAGAATGCAGAAGCTCGGTGAGCCGCGAATCGACCACGGCGACGACCACAACCCGCGCCCGGACATGCTCACTGCCGTGGTGACCGTCATCGTCGCTGAGGAACTCGTCATCGACATCAGCAAGGCGAACGTGGCATGCATCTTCTACATCACCACCGGCGGCTTGAACGGACCACTGCGACTCTGGTCCGAGGCTATCCGATCTCTCGCATGAGTCGTCTCAATCACGCGAGCGGCGCTCGAGCAGCGCCAAGCCGACCGCGGCTGCGACCAGCGCGAGTCCTGCAGCGGGCAGGAATCCCTCGTCCTCGATGACGACAGCCGGTGGCGGGGCGGACCACTGGTGGATGAGCACCAGCGAGATGTCCTCTCCGTCCCACTCGTCGGGCAGGGTGTAGGCCAGTTCGCCTCCCGAGCCGCTGCCGAGATCGACCACGTCGCGCACGACATGGGGGTAGTCCCCCAGGCCGTTGCTGCCCTCCTCGAAGTAGGCCGACTCCTCGACGGCGATGAGCAGCGAGGAGAACTGCACGCCATCCACACCTGCGCTGGGCAGCGTCACCGACCAGGTGACCGTCCCGCTCTCTCCATCGCTGCTCTGCCATTCCAGCGACGAGGCGCCTGTGGCATCCTCGAAGCGGGTCGGCTCGGCGAGCGATGAGGTGTAGTCCTCGACGAGATCCTCGCCGTTGGGAACGATGCCAGGGTGCATCCATTCGCCATTGATGATGATCGTCGGTGGCGCGCGCTTCAATCCGACCAGCGCCTCCGACTGCGCACCGTAGCGTGCCTCCCAGCGCTCATCTCCCGCCTGGGTACCGAACGGGTCCTGCGTCTCGCCGATGGCGCGGTGGAACTGCAGTTCGACCACCTCCTCGGAGTGGCTGGCCACCACCTGTTGGAACGCCTCCTCGGACACCACGCACGGCTCGCACCAGCTGGCCGTGTACACCTCAGCGATGTCTGGCAGGTCGGTGAGGGGAGCCTGAGCCGAGCCGGAGGTCTGGTTCGAGGCGAGGAGGTGCAATCCCCCGAACACCCCTTGATCGTCGACCCCGGACCGGTCACCGAGCGGTTCGGAGCCTGCGGTGGGTAGCAGCACTGCTGCGAGCAGCAAGAGCAGGAGCGAAGCGGCGACGGAGAGAGAGCGCACGTTGGGGGGACCCCATCACCGACTGTCAATCCGACGGTTCCCTGCGGACCCTTTCAAGCAGCGTCGAACAGGTCCTCTGGACCGTCGTCGAACGGCTGGTTGAGCCAATCCGGGATGCGCTGGGGCAGGTTTGCGGGCGGGAACGGATCGCGATACAGATTCCACCATGGTGGAGCGCCCCTGAGCCCATGCCGTCGCTGGAAAGGCCCGAGCAACTCGACCAGCCAGTGGCGCACTCGCTCGAACGGAACGTCGACGCGCACCCAGCGGACATGCGCGTCATGCTCACCCCGAGGACGCCATCCGGTCGCGCGCGCCAGACCCTCAACGAGTTCCCGTTCCTCCTCGTCGCGAACCATCATGCTGAAACGATTGCCCTCGAAGAGCAGCCGACCCCTCTGTTCGCGCGGAAGGAGCATCACAGAGTCTAGTGGCAGGCGAATGAGTATCTCGTATAACCCCGGGAACGCCCGAGTCCAGCGTTGCCAGCCACCGAAGTTGTGCATGTGGAAGAACCTGTTCTGATCACCCCGCACCTGCCGGTCGCCCCGCCACTCTCGCTCAGCCTTGAGTCGGTAGGCTGCATGGGGGATGTTGGCGCGGATGAAATCAGCCAGCGGACCGAGATTCTGCTGTGAGCGCTGGTCATCCATCAGGGTGAGCACGACGCTGGCGAGGATGTCGCCAGCAGGCAGCCGTTGGATGCCGGGATGTTCACGAATGCAGATCGATGTCCCACCACCCTGATGCGCCTGCTCGGCCGATGTGCAGCCGGACACCCTGAAGCGAGCGCCGTGGGCACCCTTGCCGCAGCGAACGTGATAGAACAGGCCAGAGGTGCCCTCAACGATGATTCCGGGGGCTCCTTCCACCTGGTATTCACAGCGGTCGTTCGCATCGCACACCGAATGCAGCAGACTGAGCGCTCGACAATCCTGCTCGGCAGGGATCAGTTCGCCGTCCGGCTCATCCCAGATCCACTGGAGAGTACGCAGTCGACGGTGCGCGGGATGCTCAGGCGGTGACAGTTGCCAACTGAGCAGCAGCGCCCACAGTTCAGGCCACGGTGGCAGAGGAACCCTCTTCCAGCGACCCCCACGCAGCATCCTCAGGAACAGCCGGCCTCGACTGACGATCAGAGCTGGTCCCGACCACACCTCAGCAGAGCGCCACTCGGTCCCCCCGATAGTCTCCTGATCCCAACGGGACACCCACGGCATACCTAGTTCGGCGAGGTCGGCCCACGGCACCTCCGGCGGCATCTCGTTGCGGTGGCGCCCGCGATTTCGGAAGTGAAACCATGCCAGTCCCTGCATCCAATTCCGTGACCACTCACCCGCGGCGTGGCGGGAGCGCAGAATACTCTCTATCCACTCCATCCAGCTGAAGAACAGGGTGGCTCCCTCCAACGGGCCATGAACCTCCTGATGGAGCCGAAGAAACATCCGGACATCTCTCCAATGCTCCCCTTGGTGACGCCGGGGACGCCGTTGGGCGTGATGGCGTGGCATGGAGAGTGTCCCCATGACACCAAGCAGCAGCGAGAAGTCGCACTCCTGCACCTGGCGCCGCTCGTTCTTGGTGCCGGTCATCGCCCGCAGCAGATGTGCGTAGGGCATCTCACCGGGCACGACCTCGCCATCCAGGGACCAGACGTTCTCGCCGCGATTCAACCAGCTACCATCGGGAAGAGGAATACCGCGTTGCAGCAGCCGGCGCAACTCGTGTGTCTCTGGGTGGGCTCGGCCCGCCAGTCGTTGACGTAGGAACTGCAGTCCGTTCTCGACCTCTTCCTCGGTGAGCGGGAATGCACCCCCATCAACCGGCTCATCATCGGCTACGGGGTCTCTGCGTTTCATCCACAGGATGTCTTCGCTGCCGGCATGTGCAGCAAGCAGGCTGCGCCAGCGAGTCTCGCCGGTTCTGCCACGGTCAGGTGCGAGCACCTCTTCCATGTCTGCTCGTTCAGCATCAGTCGGTCTACCGGACACACCCGGGCCGACCAGCACGTCGGCGAACAACTCGCAGCGCGAGCACCATCCCTTGTTCTCAATCTCTCTCGCACACACTACACATTCCGGCATCCATCCACCTCTGCTTGCTACGAACTCATACTGGCTTCGACCTTACTTAACCGCTGAATCCCACTCATCGGGCCATGCGGGCCATGCGCTCCCCATGCGCATCGGCGATCGCCTGCCACACCTCGTCCATGAAGTCGCCTTCTGGCTCCACGTCGGTATCGGTCGCGGTGGGGAATTGCGTGTTCTGCTGGATCATCAGATCGGTCGGGTCCAAGTCGTTCTGGGGGTCGTGGTCATGAGGGTCGAAGTCGTCTTCATCCAGCCAGTCGTCCTCCTCGGCCTGCACGTCGACGAACCCATCCGGGCGTAATTCCTTCATTTTCTCCCAACTCGCACGGTCCTGCGTTGATTGCGCGTAGCAAATTTCCCTCGGGAGTGTTTGGCGGCAGTTGTCCCACGTGTTGAACAACATCTCCAACGTGGTGATATCGCACGCGCTCTTGCGATCCTCTCGCAACGCGAGCATGTAGGACGCCAAGCGGTCACCGAGCGGAAGCGGACCTTTGTATTCGAACACCTGGATACAGATGTACACCTTGAGTTGATCCTCCCGGGCGCACTCGATGTCCGGATACGCCCACACCTTGATGTCGACGTTGCCAGGCCTGCCTGACATCTGCAGGCGATAGGCGAGTCCGGAATGACCCTGGATGAGCAGCGAATCCGGTTCGACGAGTTCGAAGTCCTTCTGACCCGTCCGCCACACCGAGTGCAGGAAGCCGAGCGCCTTCTGCTGCGGGCGTGTGGGTTGTATCTCTCCCGAGGGCATGTCCCAGTGCCAGATGATGGCGCGCAGCAGTTGGCCCTCGGGAGTATCCGGTGGATGCAGAGCGGTGGTGATCAGGAAACGCCAGACGGCGGGATCAGGGGGCACCGGCTCCAAGGTGAATCCAGTAGGGACTCGCACGAGCAGGTGCAGGCGGTCATCCCTGACCAGCAGGATGGGACAACTCGATTGGCTGTGCAATTCGGGCCAGCCAGCATCGGTTGCCGCTTTCCACGCAGCAGTGACGTCACTCAGATTATCGGACAGTTCCCCCCATATCCCCTGGGGGATGTTGCATTCCATCAGTTGTGCCATCACTTCCCGTTCGCTCACTGACTCAGCCCAGTGCCAGAACGGGTGGTAACCGTGGTGGTGCATTTCCTCGAGCATCGTCTCAGCCTCCCAGTCATCGGAATCAGTGGAGATGTGCGCCGGGAGTGGCACCAACGGTTCACTTCGGTGGGACACCCAGGAGACCGATGGCTCATCGTCGATCCTCCAGCAGCAGGCAGCGAGTGCCCTGAGCATCGCATCCCAATCGTCGAACGCGGCAGCCGTTTTCGAGGCCGACATCGCCTCTGAACCGAGCATGTCCGCCAGGTCAGCCATCGGAATCGGCCCGGGAAGCCGCTCGTCATTGAGCGTCCAACCCCAACGCACCTTCGCCAAACGACCACCCGAGGGAGTCTCGAACTCACTCGGCAATTCAGGTG
>CATMIM010000124.1 GCA_950068635.1 uncultured Candidatus Poseidoniales archaeon | reverse complement strand
TTGCGCCCAGACGGGCACAGGGAAGACCGCCGCATTCGCCCTACCAATCCTCGATGCGATGGCCAAAGATCCGTGGGGGGGCTCACGCCGCATCCGCGCTCTGATGATGTGTCCAACACGCGAGCTTGCATCCCAGATTAGCGACAATATCGAGCAATATGCTCGACACCTCGACATCCGTTCGATGGCTATGTTCGGCGGAGTATCGCAGCGCCCTCAGGAGAAGATTCTGCACCGCGGCGTTGACATCCTGGTCGCCACCCCTGGTCGCTTGCTTGACCTCATCTCACAGGGATACGTTGACCTGTCCTACGTGCAATTCCTCGTTCTCGATGAGGGGGATCGCATGCTCGACATGGGTTTCATCCGAGACATCCGCAAAATTCTAGCACACATTCCAGAGAACCGCCAGAGTATGCTGTTCAGCGCCACCATACCGCGCTCGATTGTCGAATTGTCCCGTGATATGTTATTCGACCCGGTAAGCGTGTCAATCACACCTGAAACGATTACCCTCGAGGCCATTGAACAATCCCTGATGTTCGTCATGAAGGGCGACAAGCGTGGCCTCTTGACACATATCATCAAGGAGGAGCGAGCCGAGAAGGTGCTCGTGTTCAGTCGCACCAAGCACGGTTGCAATCGCATCGTCAAGCAGCTCGGACAAGACGGTATCGAAGCCCTCCCAATCCACGGCAACAAGAGTCAGGGCGCGCGCGAGAAAGCCCTCGGCCGATTCCGCAATGGTACCCTCCAGGTGCTAGTCGCCACCGATGTGGCGAGCCGCGGCATCGATGTCTCTGATATCAGTCACGTCATCAATCTGGATCTGCCTAACGAGCCCGAGGTCTATGTGCACCGCATTGGACGTACGGGGCGTGCAGGCCAAGGGGGCATCAGCATTGCTTTCTGTGATGAGAACGAAGGTGAGTATCTGCGCGGCATCGAGAAGATGATTCGCCAGAACATCCCAGTCGATGAGGACCACCCTTTCCACTCCGAGAAGGCCCGGTCGCGCAAGGGCAACAAGGCGCCCAAGAGGCAGCAGAATCGGGGCCGTGGCCGGCGCCAGCCGCGCAAGGGTAAGTCCAACGGTAACCGCTCGAATGTGAAATCGAGTCACCAATCCAATAGTGGACGCAATGCCCGACGTTCAGGACGCGGCCGAAGCCGCAAACAACGCAAGCACTAGGCCCGTTACTGAGTTCGGTGAAGGACTCGTCGGTCACATGAGGTGATTGAACAGGGCCGAGATTCAGACGATATGCACTGAGTGTTTCGTTGATACTACTAGTTCCGTTCTTTCAATCAGAGTGTTGCCGGGAATGCAGAAGTCAGAATCGGAGCGAGAGAGGCTACCACATCCTGAAGTGCGCGACCACCCTACAGCGAGCGAATGGTGGCAGGTGCACAGGACGCGCTCATTCTGCTGCTGCACCCTTTGGCTGCGCTCGCGGTCATCTACCTGATGTACGACCAGCACCGTTGGCGCAAGCAGCGTCTGGAACTGCGCGGGGATGAGCGTCTAGCGGCCCGCGCAGCGCACGAGCAGCGCGGCGAGCGGCTGTTCCAGGCGGCGGTGGCAGTGGTCTTGCTCGGGTTCGCGGTCAGCCTGTTCAGGGGGCTCTCAGCCGGCGAGACTCTCTTCTGGGCGCTGCTTCCCAACCATTACCACGGCTTCCTCGGCCCACTCGCGCTCGGCCTGTTCGCATTCCTGCGCCGCAAGGGGCAGATGGTCCGTGACCAACGGGAGGCCGGTGAGAAGTTCGCGCTCGAACTCCAGAGACATGGTCGCGCCAGTGACGTGATCATCATCCTGATGCTGTTCCATGCCTTCCTCGGCTTCCTTTACCTGCTTCAACTGCTGCGCTGAGCACGACTCGACCAGACTTCCATCCATCCGTCGAGGTTGCGTTGCACGTCTGCGACTTCGATCGACCTCTTCGCGGGCTCACCTGAAGCGTGCATCGGCATCACTCGGCACCCGCAGGCGTTAGCGTGCCCTCCACCATCTGTGTCGAACAGGGTGGCCATTTGGGTGAGGTCGAACACCCCTCCATCAGGGTGGAGGAAGGAGTTGGTGTAGAAGGAGGCGGACATCGGCCAGCGGTCGAGGTCCCCCAGTTCGCCGTCGAGGTCGCCATGCATGATCAGGCAGGCATCGCAGGCGTCTCCGAAGTGCGCGGTCACCAGATATCCATTGGTCCGATGGCCGGTTTCCTGCAGCCGCACCACAGCCAGGCGGTCGACCACCTCACCCTTCTCAGCCAGCAACCCGCGCACCTCATCGCGTTCCTGTCGCTTTCGCTCGATTCGCTTCTGAACCGCCGGCTCCGCCATGATGCTCTCGAGCGCGCGCCCCTCGACCAGCCAATCCAGAAGACCCAACGTGTATTCCGCATCACTCGCGGAGACGGTGTGCGACAACCAGAGCACAGGGTCGTCTGAGAAGAACTCCTCCTCGGTGATCTTGCCTCCGTCGATGCGGTCGACCATGCGCATCAGGGGTGCGAGCGAGGAGAGGTCGAACAGCGAGCGGAACAGGTCGTAGGCGACTCGCGCCGCGGAGTCCTCATCCCGCCAGTGGGCGTGACCTCCCTCTGCCTCAAGCGCCTCGACGAGCTCTTCAGTCGGCTCATTGGTGGCGTGATGGTCGATCCACAGTCCGCATTCGGGATGGAACGGGAGGTCGCACACTGCTGTGTTGCGGTCAATGAACTCGTCGAGGTAGCCACTCCTGATCTCCGCCGGGTGCGACAGGATGACCTCGGCTCCAGGCCATGCGATGCGCAGCACTGCGGCAGCCACGAGGCCATCGAGGTCGCCGTCTGCGACGATGCGCCTGATGTCCAGTCTGTCGAGCAGGGTGCGGGGTGCCATCGAGCCGCGGCTGACTTGACTTCGTGCATAGGTGTAGCGTCTCCGCTGACAGGCCTGTCACGGAACTGATAACGGTCGGGGCGGCTTGGAAGCACGATGGAGACGTCGTGCGGCTTCGTGCTGGTGAATCACGACTGTGTGCTGTTGCTGCAGTATCCGCAGGGGCACTGGGGTTTCGTCAAAGGCCATTATGAGGAGGCGGACGGCTCGTATCAGCAGACTGCGCTCAGGGAGTTGCGTGAGGAGACCGGCATCGAGGATGTTCGCATGGTGCCGGACTTCGAGATGCGCACCGAGTATGTGTTCACGCGCAAGGGTAGGGAGGTGCGCAAGCAGGTGTTCTGGTACGCCGCCGAGACCGATGTCGTCGTCGTGACACTATCTCACGAGCACACCGGCCATCTCTGGCTTTCGTGGGATGAGGCTGCCGAGCAGTTGACATTCGACAACTCACGTAACGTGCTGGCCGCTGCCCGCGCCGCGCTCGAGGGAGCGTGAGGGCTCACTCCGGTTCACGCCGACCGATCGGCTCCCATAACGTCTCAGCCTCGCCGATGATCACACACACCCAGCGGGCGAGCACGAAGAACCAGTCCGACAACCGATTGACGTAGGCGAGCGCGAAGGGCCTGACAGCGTCTTCCCCCTCCGCATCGACCAACGCCGCGAGGCAGCGCTCCATCCTGCGTGTGACCACCCGCGCCATGTGCAACTGAGCCACCGGCGGAGAGCCGGTGGGCAGGACGAACGAGGACAGCGGCTCGACCTCCTCCAACCACTCATCCATCTCTGTGAGCAGTTCCTCCGCTGCCGATTCGGGGAGCACGCGCATGCCCTCGGGTATGCGCTCGGGATGAGCGGAGCATTCCGCTCCGAGGTCGAACAACTCCTGCTGCAGCCTCGCCATGCGAGGTAGCAGGGTGCGCCTGACCCGGGCGACGGTCGCCCGATGTCCTCCGTCGGCGGCCACATCCGAGAATCGGTCTAGTTCCATGCGAACCACGCCGACCACGCAGTTCAGCTCGTCGATGGTGCCCACGAGTTCGAGGCGCGCATCGCTCTTCGCCACCTCCGTGCCATCCAGATGCCTGGTCATTCCACCATCACCCACGCCGGTGTGCACCTTCGTGATACGAACCATCGCACAGCCCCGTACAAAGTGCTCCACCCTCCGTGGCTATCAAGTTCAGGGCGGGCAGAAAAAGGGTGAAAGAGTGTTCATGCGAGGTTGGCCGTGGGCTGCTCATCACCGCGCGAGCGAACCTTCTGAAGGATGAGGGAGCCGAACATGACCCAGAACAGCACCTCGACCAGCACGACCGCCCAGTACCATCCGCCTAGTTGCAGCAGCATCGCCGTGCCGTCGTAAGGTGTCCCATAGTTGATGATGTAGACGATCTGCGAGAGGAAATTGGCCCCGAGCCAGGCCATCACAAGGGTCCAGCAGAAGGAAAGACCGGACTTTCCGACCTTATTCTTGATTACTATCATCAATGGTGAATCCGCTTGCAGACTATTTGAATCCCCCCATGATACCCCCACGGGGTATACCCAATTATTCCCCGTATTACGGAATCTGGTATACCGTTCATTCCGACTCATCGCTCGGCGGTGTGAGTCTCCTGAGCCGTTTCTCGACCTCTTTGAGCCATCTGCCGTCCACCGCCTCCTCTCCACCGAGTCGAGCCAGTCGCTCGCGGTGGGTTCGCTCCAGTTCACTATTTTTCAGATGTGCGTGAATGCGCACCAGCGCCGCATGGCTCATCGCGTCGATGTATTCGTTCTCAGCGTCCCATGAGCGTTCGAAGCAAGCGATCGCTCCCGGCGGGCCGTGCAGCAGCCCCCGCTCGAGTTGGCGCATGCCGGCCGCGGACCACATGCGCCCGGTGGTGCCGACGATCATCCCGCGGAAGAACAGGTAGATCTCCCCGAGAACCAGCAACGTGGC